>NZ_LOYJ01000113.1:0-16909 GCF_001526245.1 Burkholderia sp. MSMB1498 | reverse complement strand
GCGCCCGCACGCGCGAGCTCCAGCGCGATTTCCTTGCCGATGCCGCTTGCCGCGCCCGTCACGACTGCAGTTTTGCCATTCAGATTGCTCATGATCGAATTCCTGTCGAGAAAGAAGTAGGGAAGGATGCGGCTCGCGTCACTGCGCGAGGTAATCGTAGACGACTTCGCCGAGGCCGAGCGTCAAATCGGCGAGCAGGTGCCGCGCCTCGACGATCTCGAGCACCGGCAGATCGGCGACGGGCGCGAGCGCGTGCGGCGCGAGCTGCAGCGACGCGGGGCCCGTCCATGCGCCTTTCATCTTGATGTCCTGCAGGTAGTAGCGCACGAGCTCGCACACGCGCGCCGAGCCGTCGACGTGCGGAATGATCTTCAGCAGGAAGTTCGCGCCCGCGAGGCGTTTCGCCTGCTCTTCGAGATCGAGCTCCCGATGCTTGTAGCCCATCGTGCCCGTCGCGACGCGCACGGGGCCGTAGTCGAGCGTGCCGAGCAGCGTGTCGATGTGCGTCTCGAGCGTCGGCTGCGCGAGTTTCTTCGGGAATCCCCACAATTCGCGGCCGCCCGCGATCGGCGGGTGATCGTTCAGATACATCGCGAGCGTGTAGCCGCCCGGCTGGCCGTTGTACTCGACGGGGATCACCTGGCCGCTCTCGGTGTAATCGCCGAAGCCCGTCGAATCCGGCATGCGGATGAATTCGTAATGGACGAGCGGCTCCTTCACTTCGAGCGGCTCGGGCACGATTTCGCGGAGGCGGTCGATATCGGTGCGGTAGGTAATGATCAGGAATTCCCGATTGACGAAACGGTAGGGGCCCATCGGAAACGCGGGGCTCGTGAGCGGCATCGCGAATGCATTCGATCGGACTTGGCTGGGCTTCATGCGGACTCCTTGTTGATCGCTTCGTGGTCGGGGTGCCGATATCGTATGCCTCTGCGAATCGATTGTGCGATGCCGCAACTGGAAAAGATTATTGCGGAAATCGCGGCAACGAAATGACAAATATTGACAGTGTTGCAGAGGCAGTAACGAACGCGTATCGGCGGGCGAGGAAGACGGTTCGCTCTCGGTTCCGCTCCGGCGAAAGGTGAGGCTTTTCGGGGGCAATGGTGAGCATTTACGGGGCCCGTGAAACGGGTGTGAACGTCGGCCCGATGCAGCGTGTCGCGGCGCGCGGCGCGTTCGATTGAACTTTTGGGGAGCGACCGTTCTCGAAGAATCGCGTTGTAGAACTTTCGATTTTCCTTTCGATCTCGATCTTGCGGCGCTTCGGGTTAAGCCTTCCTTAAGCGTGCGCGTCCTAGCATCGTGCGGACCGGTGACCCGGCGTCGTTCGATTCGCTACCGTTTCAACCCCATGCAAAACTTCAATCTCGCTGTTTTTTCCGCGCTCAATGCGGGTTCTGCGCCGCATCTCGCCGCCGTTCGCTTCGGCGTGTTCGCCGCCGACTGGCTCGTCTACGCGGTGCCCGCGCTGCTGCTGCTGACCTGGGTGATGGGCGCGCGTGCGACGCGTCGCCAGGCGATCGAAGCGGGCGTCGGCGCATGCGTCGCGCTCGCGCTCGCGCAGGTGATCGGCCACTTCTGGTATTCGCCGCGGCCGTTCGCGCTCGGCATCGGCACGCAATTGATTCCGCATGCGCCCGACGGTTCGTTCCCGAGCGATCACGCGACCTTCGTCTGCAGCGTCGCGGCGGGCCTGCTCGTCGCCGGCGCGACGCGCGCGGCGGGCGTCGTGCTCGCCGTCATCGCGGCGGTGGTCGGCTGGGGGCGCATCTATGTCGGCGTGCACTGGCCGCTCGATATCGCGGGCGGCGCGCTCGTCGGAACCGCCGGTGCGCTCGCCGCGCATCTGTACGGCCGCCCGGTGACGGCGCTGCTCGAGCGCGTCGGCGAATCGGTGCACGCTGTCGCGTTCACGCGATTGCACGAGCGCTCGATCCGCGTCGATTGACGACAATCGACGGGAATCCGAACTAACCGGGCGCTCTCGTTTGGGCGGCGTCGTTCGCCGAGCCGGACTCGACATCGGCGCCGCCGTGCAGTTCGACGTTCTCGTTGTGCATCTGGCGCGCGGCTTCGCGATCGAGCGCGCTGTCCTTGAGGATCGCGCACATCGCGACGAACAGCGCGATCGCGATCGCGCCGAGCCCGCAATAGCCGACGATTCTGAGGGTTCTCGGGATGCCTGCGTGGGTGTGGCGGCGAGTCATGGTGGTCGCGTATCCGGGTGACGACGCGCGAATCGCGCGATCTTTTCCTTTTGTCATTCGACGCGCGCAGGCGCCGCGACGCGTCGTGCTTGTCTCGATATCCGGCCACGGCGGCGCGGGCCGCTCTGTGCCCCATGAAATACGCCGTTGCGTGCCGCGACGGCTTCGCCGCACGGGCCGCATGCCGTCGAGATAGGTATAGAACACCGGCGGCGCGGATGCAACTCCGTGCGTGTAGAGACGCGATTGCGCCGATGTCCGCGCACCGAAAGGCGATCGACGGAATGCAAACGCGTGCGCGCCGGCGGATGCCGGTGCGGCATTCATCTGCGGGAAATCGGCCGCGAAACGAACGAAATGGCTTGGTCGACGCCAATCGGGCGCGCCGGGATGTGCGGCGCGGTTTGGCGGCGCGATGCGGACGGGTTCGAACCGCGCGGTTGCATGATTCAGTTCGAACGAAAAGCGTGCGCCGCGATCGGCGCATGGCGAGCGCCGCCAAGCGCGGCTATTTCGGGATAGGCCGGCGCGGCGGCGACGATGCGGATGCGATGCAGTTCATACGAAAACGCGACGCGATGACCTGCGCCGCGTGAGGGCGTTTTCCGCCCTCGGCGGTCGCATGCGTGCGCGCATGCCGTCGCGCCGATCGATGCGTGGCGCGATGATTCAGGCGTGACAAGAGAGGCGTGCGTGTCGGCAACGAACGCCGCGCGCTTCGAGCGCATGCGCTCGAAGCGGGTGTGGCGCTGGCATGCGATGCGCGTCGCTACACCGTTGTCGCGAGTCGAACGCGTGCGCCGCGTTTTAGGCTCGCTTGGCGCATCAGTCTTCGAGCGATTCGTGCACCGCAACCGCGCCGTGCTTCCAGTAAGCGGACGCGCGAATCCGCGATTTCGCGACGCCGCGCTCGCGGCACAGGTGCTCGCGCACGCCGCGCATCGCGGCCGCTTCGCCGGCCGCCCACACGTAGCCGTCGCCGGCCGGCAGCGGCAGTTCCCGCAACGCGTCGACCAACCGGCTCGCGCCTCGCTCGCCATTCGCCGCATCGTCGCGATGACGCCACATCACGTACAGGTTCGCCTCGGTCGCGAATTCGATCTGCGCCGACGGATCGGCCACTTCCAGCACCGCGGCGACGCGCGTCCCGGCCGGCAATTCCTCGAGTCGCCGTGCGACGGCGGGCAGCGCGGTGTCGTCGCCGATCAGCAGATGCCAGTCGAAATCCTTCGGGATCACGAATGAACCGCGCGGACCGCCGATGCCTAGCGTCTGTCCGACGCGCGCCTGCGCGGCCCATTGCGACGCGGGCCCCGGATGATGCAGCACGAAATCGAGATCGAGCTCGCGCGCGGCGCGATCGTATCGGCGCGGCGTGAAATCGCGCGCGACGGGGCGCGGCTTGTCTTCGGGAAACACGATGCCGTTCAAGCCGAATTCGGGGCGTGCGGGCGCGTCTTCGCCGGGCGGCGGGAAGAAGACCTTCACGTGATCGTCGAACGACGCCGATTCGAAATCGTCGAGTTCGTCGCCCGTCAGCGTCACGCGCATCAAATGCGGCGTCACCTTGGCAACGCGCTTGACCTGCAACAGGCGGAATTTCAGCGTATGGCGCACGCGAACGACGGCGCGCTCGGTAGTCGGTTGGGTCATATCGATTGGTTCTCCTTGATAAACCGGATGCGGCGCGATCAGCCCTCGGTCCGGCCTTCGATGTCGGCGACGGCGCGCCGCAGGATCGCCGCAATGCGGCGCTGCTCGTCGGCGTCGGCGCCGCTTTTGCGAAAGAGCGCTTGCTTGAGCGCCATCCGCGCGTCGACGAATTCCGGCAGCCAGCCGTGCGTGTCGTCTTCGGCGGCGGGCGTTTCGCCGGCGAATGCGCGGCGCATGAACTCCATTTTGCGGCCGAGATGCGCGAGCTTCGCGAACAGCAGGTCGACGCGCTCGCGCTGCGCGTCGAGATGCGCGCGGCCCGCATCGGCGAGCGCGTAGCGCTTGCGGTTGCCTTCGGCCTGCACGGTCACGTAGCCGAGCTCTTCGAGGTACGTGAGCGCCGGATACACCATGCCGGGGCTCGGCGCGTAGAAGCCGCTCGAGCGCGTGTCGAGCGCCTTGATCAGCTCGTAGCCGTGGCTCGGCTGTTCGGCGAGCAGCGCGAGCAGCAGCAACTGCAGGTCGTCGGCGCTGAATTGACGGCCGCGCGGCATCGCATCGTCCCCGCCGAAGCCGCTGAAACCGCCCGGGCCGCCGCCGAAGCCGCCGAATGGACCGAAGCCGTGCCGGCCGCCGCCGCGGCGATGGCCGCCGATCATGTGGCGGAACATCTCGAGCGGACCGGGGCCGGACGAGGCATGCATGCCGCAATCGCGGCGCGAAAACAGGTGAGCGTGGCGCATCGCCGTCTCCTTTACGTCTTTAGATGTATCGAAAGATATATATCGAAAGATATAAAGTCAACGGGATTTTATGGGGGCGGATGGTGAGGCCGATCAGAGGTTCTTTGGGGCCGGTGTGCAAAGGAAGGCGGCTTCTTCGTGGCATTCGACGAGAGCTGTCGAATTATTGAATCGATCGCCTTTCGCCTGGTTTGAGCGCGCGATCCTCAACATGGTGACCTACCAAGGCGTGGCGGACATTGCCGGGAAGTCGGCTTCCGCAACCAACGTGCGCATCATCATCGCGATCATGCCGCTGGTGCCGGCGTTGCTGAGCCTCGTGTTCGCGAGCGAGACGCTGACGGTCGGGGTGTCGGTGGGCGGCCTCCTGCCGATCATCGGGCCGGTTGTGCTGACCAGCCATGGTGATCCCGCGAGCCTGCTCCAAAGCGGGACTCGCACGGGGGATGCCTTGATGCTCGCGGCGAAGATTGCGCATGCCACGTGCGTCGTGCCGCCGAGACGCCGGGCCTGCCGTTGCCCATCTGGCAATCGCTCGCCGCGCAGGCCGGGTTTGCCGTCATGTTCCCTTTGCCGTGGTATTGGCTCGCGCCTTCGTCGCCAATGACCTTCGAGAAGCTGTCGCCGGTGCCGTATGCGGCGCTTGCGGTGTCGATCCTCGCGCCGTCTCCGTGGATGACGGGCGTGCGCCTGAGCGCTCCACGCCGAGCCAGCCGCTTCATGAATTTCCTGCCCGTATTCGTGGCGCTCACGCCTTGCTGCTGCTCGGCGAGCCGCTGTAGCGCCGCCATCGTGTTGGAGGGGGCATGGCGTTGGCTGGCGTGTGGCTGCGGCAGGCGATAAAGCCGCCGCCGTATCGGGTGCGATCCAGATGCGTGCAATGAGAAAGTCGCCGGCATGGCGGGCTTGGCGCGTACCCGTGGCCTCACGCAAGAATGCCTCGCGCGCACGATGTGCCGTACGATCGCTGTCCTAATCAATGGCACGTCGTCCGCAGCGCTCGTTTCGTTGCGTCAGGGCATATATGCCTCTGTCGAAGAAAGGGCGCCGAGGAAGCCGGCGACGCTGCCGTGCCCGCCCTCGACAAGCACTCGGCCGTCAGACAACAGCGTTGCGGCGTAGACGGCGCGGCCCTGATTCATACTGGCAACCGCCGTCCACGTATCGTTGTTCGGGTCGTAAATCTCGGCAGAAGACAGGGCGTTGCCTCGCCCGCCCGCCACCAGCACTTTGCCGTTGGACAGCAGCGTCGCGGTGTGTGCGCTGCGCGCCTGATTCATGCTGGCGGCGCTCGTCCATCCGTTACTGACGGGATCGTATATTTTTGTCGTCGACAGTGCGCTGCCGCTGCCGTCCACGCCGCCGGCGATCAGCACCTTGCCGTTGGGCAACAGCGTTGCGGTATGTGCGCTGCGCACGTCTGTGGTGGTGACGGCAGCGACGACGGGCGTCCACGTATCGCTGGCGGGATCGTACACTTCGCCGGAAAACAGGATGCCGGCTCCGCCCGCCACCAGCACCTTGCCGTTGGGCAGCAGCGTCGCGGTATGTGCGCGGCGCGCCTGATTCATGCTGGCGGCGCTCGTCCATCCGTTACTGACGGGATCGTATATTCTTGCCGAGGCCAGTGCGCTGCCGAAGTCGTCCACGCCGCCCGCGATCAGCACCTTGCCGTTGGGCAACAGCGTTGCGGTATGTGCGCTGCGCACGTCTGTGGTGGTGACGGCAGCGACGACGGGCGTCCACGTATCGCTGGCGGGATCGTACACTTCGCCGGAAAACAGGATGCCGGCTCCGCCCGCGGCCAGCACCTTGCCGTTGGGCAGCAGCGTCGCGGTGTGCGCGCTGCGCGCTTGAGTCATGCCTGCGCCGGCCGCCCACGTGTTGCTCGCCGGATCGTACAACTCCGTTGACGACAATGGGACGCCCAAGTTGTTGGCGCCGCCCGTAACGAGCACTTTGCCGTTGGGTAGCAGCGTTGCGGTGTGGGCGTAACGCGCCTGAGTCAGATCATCGACGGATAGCCACTGTCCGGTGGCGGTAAGGGTGATTGCAACCTGCGCCGTCACGCTGCCCGCGCTGTTGCTGGCGGTGACGGCATAGGCTGTTTGGGGCTGCGCGTTTTGAGGGGTGCCGCTGATCACCCCGGTCTGTGCGTCGACGCTCAAGCCGGCCGGCAGGGCTGGCGACACCGAATACGCGGTCGCGGCGCCGCCCGCGAGTTCCGGGACGTCCTGCGCAATCACGCGCCCGGCCACGTACACCGGCGCCGGGTCCGAATACGTCAAACTCGTCGGCGGGGCAGTCTGAGCCTGTACTTGGATGTTGACCTGCGCTTGCGCGCTTCCCGCGCTATTGCTGCCGGTGATGGTGTAGTTCGCCGGCGCGGTCACGGCGGCCGGCGTGCCGCTGATGACGCCCGTCTGCGGGTCCAGCGTCAGACCCGCCGGCAGCGCGGGCTCGACGGCGTACTGCGTGATCTCGCCACCCGAAGTCGTCGGCGTATTCGGGCTGATCTGTACGCCGGTCGTATAGATGACCGGATTGTCCGGATAGCTGAGGCTGTCCGGTGCCGCGATGCCGTCCTCCACTTCGATTTGCACACGCGCCGTCACGCTGCCGGCGCTGTTGCTGCCCGTGACGACGTAAATCGTCACGGGGGCGACGATGGACGGGGTGCCGGCGATCACGCCGGTTGCGGGATCGAGCGCAAGCCCGCTGGGCAGCGCGGGCGATACGCCGTACTTCGTGATGGAGCCGCCGCTGCTGTGCGGCGAATTGGGAATGATCGGCGTCCCCTTGTCATAGACGACCACCGGAACGCTGTAATTCAGGCCGGCGGGCGGTTGGGCAGTTGAATCGAGATCGCTGCCGCTGCACGCAGCAAGAAATGCCATCAGCAGCAGAGCCAGCACATGAAGGGCGTTTCCACGGGTCATGATTGCCTCGCGCCAAAGGAATCGGCTACTGATTCGGGTTCCTGGACAACTCGTGAAAGATTATTAACAATGCCAAGAAACATCAATAAAAATTGTTGACTGCAATGGTATGATCAATTGATGCCGTGACGCATGAATCGTCGTTGCGCGATCGATCGTTATTGTCAAAATGTTTTCGAGCATCGTCTTTAATTGATCTTGTTTATCGCTGGGCGATGCGCACTGGTTTAATCAGCCTGGCCATGCGGTGAAAGGGATGTGCGCCGCGTCGGATCAAATGGTTCCGACGGCTCGGGATCGAGCATGAACCTGTGCTCCGGTCTTGCTCGGCTAGACTCTTGTTTGGATGGCGACGTCCCGCTCTTGGAGGGAAGGGGGGCCGTCGATTCGAAAGTCGCAGATGAATCGACGCGTGCTATTCAGGTGCTGTGCCGCGCTTTGCAGATTCCAATGCGTGGATCACGTGTGCGCCATTTCGGTGCGAAAGAATTTATTTCGTAAGGATCATGTAATTAATTAGGAAAATAAATCCCAAATACTGGCATTCCGATAAATGCAAGTGAAATTTGCGCGATGCCTGCCGTTCGGATAAGGGCAACTCGCATTGAAGCGTTTGTCCGTGAAAAATGGTGACGTAAAGAGTTGTGTCTCTTAAGATAGTTTCACCTGTCCCTTTCGGATGGAACCGAGATGAAAGCAAAACGAATGCAACGCGGGGTAGTGGCCGTTCTGCTGTCGATGCTCTCCGTCGGCGCGGCTTATTCGCAAACTGCCACGACCGGTACGATCAATTTCACCGGTAGCATTACCGATGTCCCGTGCGAAATCGATACGGCCGCCACCAGCAGCGCCGTCACCATGGCGAAGGTCTTTGCGAACGACTTCAGCGGCGTGGGATCGACCACCGGCACCACGGCGTTCAAGATTGTCCTCAAGAATTGCGGCGCGTCGACGTCGGGGGCGACGGTGTTGTTCACGGGCACCACGGACACGGCCAATCCCGAGGCGCTGCAAACGACCGTCAACGGGGCGGGCGGGGTCGCGCTCCAACTCGTCGACGACACGGGCACCCCGATCAGCATCGGCACGAGCAGCAAGGAATACACGATTGCAGAGGGCGACAACACGTTCAACTTCGCAGCGCGCTATATCGCGACATCGGCAACCGTGACGGGCGGCGCGGCGAACGCCACCGCCGTGTTTGCGCTGACGTACAAGTAGCGGGTGCCGACTCCTTCCGTGCGCGCGCAATCGCGCGCATCGAGGGCGGATTTCACCGACGCGGCACCTAGGCCAGTTAATTTTTCGGGGAGAGACGAGATATGCGCCTGTCTATCATTTGTCACGCCGCTCTTGCTGCCGTCCTCGCGTTGGGCGGCGTCGTAGCATATGCCGGCATTCAGGTCGGTGGTACGCGCGTGGTGTTCGATGCAAAAGCCGACGCGCGCGATACGTCGGTTGCGGTGCGCAATAAAGGCGAGACGCCGTATGTGATTCAGATCTTCGTCGATGACGGAAACGGGAACACCCGGCGCATGCCGTTTACGGTCACGCCGCCGCTCTTTCGTCTGGACGGCGGCAAGGAGCAGCGTGTGAGCGTGCGCTACGTGAAACGGGGTGCAGGTTTGCCGCAGGACGCCGAATCCGTCTACTGGCTCAACGTGAAGGAAATCCCGCCCACGCAGAAGCGCAAGGCGGACGTCAACACGCTGAAGATCGCGGTCCTCACGCGCATCAAGCTCTTTTACCGGCCTGCCGGTTTGCGCGGCAGCGCGGCCGATGCGCCGCCGCAACTCAAATGGTCGGTCGTGCCGAGCCCGATCGGGCAGGGCGCGGCGTTGAAGGTCAGCAATCCGACGCCGTATCACGTGACCTTCTCGACCATCGAAATCCAGGCCGCGCAGAACGCAAGCATCAACGCGGACATGGTGAACCCCAAGAGCGAGCTGATTGTCCCGATTCCTCTCAGGGCGATCTCGCATGTCGGTCCGGTCAAGTTCAGCTATACGACGATCAACGATTACGGCGCCGTCACCCAGGCGACGGAGGTGACCGCGCAACCAGCCGGAACGCCGGACGCGCCACCGCAATAAGCTGCGATGGCTCGGCATCGGGGTGCCGACGTCGGCTTCTTGCGCATACGAGCGATCGTGCTGGCCGCCGCGCTGACCGCGCTTTCGTCCGTCGTCCGTGGCGAGCAAGTGTTCGAGTTCGATCCCGCCTTTCTCGAACTGGGCGGCGGCAGGGGCGGGGCGGACCTTTCCGTGTACGCGACGTCGAATCGCGTACTGCCGGGCGTTTATCTGGTGTCGATCTTCGTCAACGACGAGGCAATCGACAGGCGTGACATCGAGTTCGTGCCCAAAAGCCGGGAGGACGCGGTTCCTTGCCTGACCGCCCGGATGTTCGACGAGTGGGGCGTCAACGTCGCCGCGCTTCCGAGGCTGGCGCAGGCTCGTGAGGACGCTTGCGTCGATATCGTCGACAGCGTTCCCGACGCGCGCGTCGCGTTCGACAGCCATCAACTGCGTCTAAACGTGACGGTGCCTCAAGCCGCATTGAAGCGACGTGCGCGCGGATCGGTAGATCCGGCTCGCTGGGATCAGGGCATCAACGCCGCGCTGCTCGACTACCAACTGAGTGCCGCGCAATATGCGGGCGGCAACTACGCGTCCGCCAATTCGCGAACGACGCTGTACGCGGGCCTTCGCGGCGGCATCAATCTGGGCGCCTGGCGGTTGTCGCATACGTCGTCGTTTCTGCGCGGGCTCGACGGACGAGACCGCTTTCAGATCATCAACACGTTCGTGCAGCGCGATATCCAAGGCTGGAACAGCCGGCTGATGGCCGGCGAAGGCACGACGCCGTCCAACATTTTCGACGGCTTCCAGTTTCGCGGCGTACAGATCAATACCGACGAAACCATGCTGCCCGATAGCCTGCGGGGTTATGCCCCGACTGTGCACGGCGTCGCACAGACCAATGCGCAGGTGACGATCAAGCAGAACGGCTTCGTCATCTACAGCACCTACGTGCCACCCGGGCCGTTCACGATCGACGATCTCTATCCGACATCGTCGTCGGGCAATCTGGACGTGACGATCACCGAGGCCGACGGGCATGTCACGACATTTACGCAACCCTACTCCGCGGTGCCCATGCTGTTGCGCGACGGCTCGTGGCGCTACAACGTCACGGCGGGCCAATATCGCGACGGCATTTCGGGCTCCCATCCGAATTTCGCGATGGCGACGCTCGCACGCGGCTTGCCGGGCGAATTCTCGTTGTATGGCGGTGTCATCGAGGCCGGCATGTATCAATCGGTGTTGGTCGGAATCGGCAAGAATCTCGGCACCGTCGGCGCTGTGTCGTTCGACGTGACGCACGCGCGAAGCGCGATCGATATGGCCGACAGCAGTACGGTATCCGGACAGGCGTTTCGCGTGCTTTACGCGAAGGCGGTGGGCGGTTGGGGTACGGATTTCCGATTGCTTGCGTATCGTTATTCCACTGCGGGTTATCGCAGCTTCGCCGATGCGGTGCAATTGCGCGACGGCAGCGAACCGGCCGCGCTCGGCGCGAAACGCCAACGCCTGGAAGGCAACGTGAATCAGCGTCTGGGCCGCTTAGGCTCGATGTACGCGAGCGTGGTCCTGCAGACATACTGGGGCAGTGCGGCGCGCAGCACGGTGTATCAACTCGGTTACAACGGCAATTGGGGCCGCGCCAGCTACGGACTTTATTCCACGTACAGTAAAGGAAACGGCGTGCCGTCGAGCTGGAACGTGTCGTTGTCGCTGTCGATGCCGCTGGAAGCGCTGTTCGGCGGCGCGAGAGCGCGTGCGACGAGCGGCGGCACGAATGTCACGTACTTCGCAAGCCGAAACAACGAGAATCACTTCAATCAACAGGTGACGGTTGGCGGCGGCAGCAGCGATCAGCAACTGAATTACAGCGTCGGCGTCGCGCATTCGAACCAGTCGGACGTAAGCGGAACGGCATCGGCGAGTTACCTTGCGCCGTTTGGCCGCTACGGCGCATCGGTCGGCAGCGGTCGCGGATATTCGCAGGCCGCGCTCACGGCGGCGGGTGGAATGCTGTGGCACGGGACGGGACTGCTATTCACGCAGCCGCTCGGCGATACCGTGGCGGTCGTGGGAGTTCCGAACGTGAGTGGAATCCACTTCGAAATGCATCCTGGCGTGAGCACGAATCGGGCCGGCGAAGCGGTGATTCCGCGTCTGAATCCATACCGCGTCAATCGCATCGTCATCGACCCGCGCCGCATGCCGCAGGATGTGGAAATCCGCAATCCGGTGAGCGAGGTGGTGCCGACTCGCGCCGCGGTCGTTCAAGCCCACTTCGATTCGGTCGTCGGCTTCCGGGCGATGTTCGCACTGACGCGCCCGGACGGCTCATCTCCTCCGCAGGGGGCGACGGCCGAAAACGACGAGGGGCAGGCGCTCGGCGTCGTAGGGATGGACGGCGAGACGTTCGTGGCCGGATTGCCGGATATCGAGGGGCGCTTTTTCGTTCGCTGGGGCGCGGAGCGGCAGAATCGATGCCACGTGAACTACACGCTGCCCGAGCAAGCGCCGGCCGGCGCGTATCCGGCCGTGGAGGCGACATGCAATTGAAACGGGAATCGCTCGTGCGGCCGCTTGGTTTCTTTCGCATGCGCAGGGTGGCGTGCTGCTTATGGATTGCCGCCGCCGCACTGCCGATGGGCGCGCGCGCGGCGACTTGCGAAGGCGACAAGACGCTCGTCACGCTTCCGGCCATCGCGGTCGCGTCCGATGCGCCGGTCGGGACGGTGTTGTGGAGCCAGAGCAGTATCGGCTTCAGCACGTATTGCACGTTGGGCTTGATCGACACCAGCAATATTTATGTTTGGCGCACCGACTTGAGCTCGACGCTTCAGCAATACGGGCTGACCTTCTGGCTGACCTACGAGGGGCAGGGCGGAAACACTGCGGAGCAAATCAAGAGCCCGCTGGTCGTCGATCTCGGCGGCAAGGCCGGCTATGCGAGCGGAACTGTCGGCCTGGAATTGAGGAAGACGGGCGCGACGCCCGCGCAAGGCGTTGTCAGCGCGGCGGACATGCCGGCCTTCTATTTGGACAGTAATACGAACAACAAGAAAGGTTCGCATTACATTCGCGGTCTAGCCAGCATTTCGTTCGTTTCCTATACCTGCGACATCGATACGGGATCGCGCAGCATGACCGTTCCCCTCGGCGACGTGCGCGTCGACCGCTTCACGGGGATCGGCTCCTCCTTTGCGGACCGGAATTTCAGCATCGGTCTCACGTGCACTCAGCCGTCCGGCACGTACAACGTCGCGCTGACGTTTTCCGCGACGGCAGACAGTTCCGGCGCGCCCGGCGTTCTGGCGATCACGCAAAGCGAGGCGGCGGCGACCGGCGTCGGCATTCAACTGCTGATGAACGGCTCGCCGGTGACGTTCGGTTCCGAACTCGATGCCGGCAGCGCGACCGCAGGCACAACGCTGGCGATTCCGATGACGGCGCGCTATTACCAGACCGGCAGCGTCATCACGCCGGGCGCGGCGAACGGCATCGCGACGTTCACCATCAGCTACAAGTGATTCATGCCGCGGCGGCGGAAGATTCAGCGTGCGCGTCCGTTTGCGGGCACAACCGGCTGTCGCCCGATTCGTTGCCGATACTCCTGCTGAGGCGCGGGCGCACGCTCGCACGGTGAGGGCGATGGCGAGGCAAGCGTCGGCATCGCGCTTCGCCGGTAGCGCGGATAGGTGCGGTGAACCGACGGTCCGGATTTCCATTCGATTTCTCGTTCGCTCCGGAACGGAAGCGGCCTAAGCGGCGCCGGAAATGCCTCGCCATATTCGTAGAACTTCGATATCCGATCGAATTGCCCGCCGCTAATCTTACGGGCGAAACACGGTTGCGCAAGCCCGCGTCCCGCGGCCGGGACACATTTTGGCGCGTACATGTCTCCATCCGGTCAATGCGCGCGGGACGTGCGTCTCCGCTTTGACCGATCTCGTCCATCGAATTGCAGACTCGTCATGAAATTTATCGTGCTGTTGCTCGTTACAGCTCTTGCAGGTTGTTCATCCTTCTCCACGTCTCGAACCAATATCTACTCGATCAGGGCGGAAGACGGCATTCAGCGGTATCGGGTGACGTGTTCCGGGTTGTTCGGCGGAATGGAGGCCTGCAGGCAACGCGCGGCGGAAGTTTGCGAAGCGTCGCACGTCGTGAAGATCGGCCCTCAGGAGCCGGCTGCCGTCACCTTTATGTGCGAGGCGTCTCGGGCGGCGCGTTGACGCGCGACGTGACGCCATTGGATCGAACATAAAAATCATTTAGTAGAACATGAAAAATCTCATCATTGTTATTGCGCTGTCGGCGCTTGCGGGGTGTACCGTCTATTCCGGTCCGACGGTGAATGCGCGTCCGGTCGGTGATGCCGCAGGGAAGCAGTTTGAAGTCGAATGCACGGGCCTTTTTGTTGAAACCGGATCGTGCTTGAAGAAGGCTCGGGAGCTTTGTGAGATCCAGCCCGGATCGCCGTCCTTGCACGTTCTCGAGACGATCGGGCCGATTGGCCGTACGCCGGACCGGCTGGTGTTTCGTTGCGATGCGCCAGTCAAGCCCCGACCGCCGATCAAGCCTCAACCGCCGGCTGCGATTGTGCCGCCGCCTGTCCAGCCGCCGGAGAAGGTGCTGTTTCATGGCGACGCGCTATTCGATTTCGATCGCGCCGACCTCAAGCTGCTTGGCAAGCGCGCGTTGGACGATGTCATTCGTCAAGCGAAGGGCAAGCGGTTTCGCGTCGTGCTGGTGTCCGGCTACACCGATGCCATCGGTTCGGATGCGTACAACAATGCGCTTTCAGCTCGCCGCGCGCGCACCGTTGCCGACTATCTGCGCGAGCGTGGATTGCTGGCGGATCGCGTGGTCGTGAATGGATTCGGCAAGTCGAATCCGGTTGCGTCGAATGCGACCGACGACGGACGCGCACAAAACCGACGCGTCGAAATCATTCTGGAAAGGGAATAACGGCGAACGTCGACGCTTCGACGCTTCGGCGGTTTGCGCGGCGGCTTTCATGCGAATGCGAATTCGTCGGCGTCGTGCATCAGGCGTTCGTGCGGCGTACGGGCAGTGTTCGTGCGTGGCCCTTTATTTCACCGATGCGGACGTTCTCCAAATGCGCCGGCGCTGCATGTGCGGCCGTTCGTCGCGAAGAATGCCAAAACAGTGATCCGCACTCGTTGAGGGTCGCATTCCGATTCGATATTTCGTTATACGAATGGGAATTCGGTGTGACGACACGTCGCACATGAAGAACGGCGCTCGGCATCTTCACGTGCCCCGCCGTTTATTTCGAACTATTGAGATGTATCCGGAAGACTCGAATCTGTATCTTGATGATCAGAATCGGTAGTTCGGAAAAGACGTCGTTCGGATTAAAAAGACATCCGAAATTCACTCCGCAACTTCGGTTGGTTTTATCTGCGCCGTTCATTCAAGCGAGCAGTCGCATACCCAAGTCGGCGTTTTCTAATCAATTTATTCGTATAGCAGTACGAAATTAATATATTGGGGAATATCTCATGAACAAGATTTTCAAAACGGTATGGTGCGAAGAGACGCGTACGTGGGTTGCGGCGTCGGAGCACGCAGTGGGGCGCGGTGGTCGCGCTTCGAGCGTCGTGGAATCCGCCGGCGGACTGAAGAAGGTGCTCAAGCTGTCGCTGCTGGGCGCTGCATCGCTGGTTGCGATGGGCGTTGTCGGGCCGTTTGCCGGCGAGGCAATGGCTGCGAATAACACTGGTCTGTGCTTGACGTACAACGGCGGTAGCAACAACGTTGCCGGCAGCGGGGGCCTTATAACCGGGAACGGTTGTAATTCGGCCGGTTGGATCAATGGCATGGTCGCGGGTAGCTCGACGGACTGGATGGGGATGACCGCGGACGACACGCAGATCGTTCTCGACGGCAGTGCGGGCAGCATTTATTTCCGGACGGGCGGCGTGAACGGCAACGTGTTGACGATGTCGAATGCGACCGGCGGCGTATTGCTCAGTGGCCTTGCTGCCGGTGTGAATTCGACCGATGCAGTCAACATGTCCCAGTTGACCTCGTTGTCGACCTCGACGGCAACGAGCATCGCTTCGATTTCGACGAGCCTTCTTTCGGTCGGCGTGGGCGTCGTGGCGCAAGATTCAGCGACCGGAGCGATCAGTGTCGGCGCCAATTCGCCGGGCCTGACGGTGAATTTCGCGGGAGGCCAGGGTGCGCGCACGCTGACGGGCGTTGCCGCCGGCGTCAACGATACGGATGCGGTGAACGTCAGCCAGCTGACGTCGCTGTCGACGAGCACGGCGACGGGGCTTTCCACCGCCGATAGCGGCATCGCGTCACTGTCGACATCGCTGCTCGGCGCGGCGAGCGATCTGACGTCGCTGTCGACGAGCGCGTCGACGGGACTTTCCACCGCTGATAGCGGCATCGCGTCGCTGTCGACTTCGCTGCTCGGCACTGCAGACGATGTGACGTCGCTGTCGACGAGCCTCGGCACGGTCAACGCGAATCTGGCCGGCTTGCAGACGTCGATGGAGAATGTCGTGTCCTACGATGATTCGTCGAAATCCACGATCACCTTCGGCGGCGTGGGCGCCACGACGCCGGTCCTCCTGACGAACGTGGCGGCGGGCGCGATTTCGGCAACCAGCACGGATGCGGTGAACGGTTCGCAGCTCTACACGCTCCAGCAGGATTTCTCGCAACAGTACAGTCTGCTGACGTCGCAAGTCTCGTCGCTCAGCACGTCGGTGTCGGATCTGCAAGGCAGCGTCGCGGCGAACACGGGAACCGCTTCGGGCGACAACAGCAGCGCGAGCGGCGACAACGCGACCGCGTCGGGGACGAACAGCACGGCCAATGGTTCGAATTCGACCGCGTCGGGCGACAACAGCACGGCGAGCGGCACGAATGCGTCGGCGACGGGCGATAACAGCACGGCAACCGGCACGGATTCGACCGCGTCGGGCGACAACAGCACGGCGAATGGTGCGAACTCGACCGCGTCGGGTGACAACAGCACGGCCAACGGCACGAATGCGTCGGCGACGGGCGAGAACAGCACGGCGACCGGCACGGATTCGGCCGCGTCGGGTAGCAACAGCACGGCGAATGGTGCGAACTCGACCGCGTCGGGCGACAACAGCACGGCGAGCGGCACGAATGCGTCGGCGACGGGCGATAACAGCACGGCAACCGGCACGGATTCGACCGCGTCGGGTAGCAACAGCACGGCGAATGGTGCGAACTCGACCGCGTCGGGCGACAACAGCACGGCGAGCGGCACG
>NZ_LOYJ01000112.1:0-5302 GCF_001526245.1 Burkholderia sp. MSMB1498 | reverse complement strand
CCAACAACGCCAACAACGCCAACAACGCCAACAACGCCAACAACGCCAACAACGCCAACAACGCCAACAACGCCAACAACGCCAACCGCCGGCGGTGAGACTTTACGGGACGCACCTTCAGAAGGCAGGTGAGATTTTTCGGGAGACGAACCGACCGACGCGAAACGCGGCGCGAACGGCTCGTCATCGACCACATCGGGCTGGGCGGCGACACATCGGCGGGCACGCACGAACGCGCGTCCGTCGATCCGTCGCGCCCGAGCGCGAGTGAACGCGCTTGCCGGACGGGATCAGGCCGCGAGCTTCGTCGCGGCCTCATCCACCTGCATGCGCGAGACCGAGAGCTCTTCGAGCAGCGCTTCCGAGTAGACGGCGCCCGTCTCGCGTTCGAGGCGCGCGACCGTCAGCGCGCAGCGCGCGCTGTCCTTCGGCATCGCGATGAAGCGCTTGATCGATTCGCCCGCCTTGAATGCGTCGAAGAGCGGCAGCCGCACGTCGTCCGGCAGCGTCTTCGTCCATTGATACGGCTTGCCGTTGAACGTGAGCGACGGCGGCAGCGAGCGCTCCTTCTTGCCCGCCGCGATCAGGCCGTAGGTGCGCGCGGCTTCGCCGATCTGCTCGGGAGAGAAGAGCTCGTCGGGCGTGATGTCGAATTGCGCGATGTGGTCTTCGATTGCCTGCATCGCGGCCGCGCGATCGTCGCGCTTCTTCTGCGCGCGCGCGACGATGTCGCGCAGTTCGTCGGCCTCTTCGGGCGTGATCGTGAAGCTTGCCTGCTTCTGCTGAAGTTCGGAGAAACGTTGGAATTCGAGATCGGTCAGAAGTTTGGCCATGACATCCATGAGTCGCCCGCCGTCGGCGAAGACGGCGGCAGCGTTTTGAAGGGGGCGCTATTTTAGCGTAGCGCCGCGCGGGTGGCGGAATCGTGTGCGCGGCTCGCGCGCTGTGCGACGCGCCGCGCGTGCATCATGCGTGCGCCGCGCGTGCGTCATGCGGTGCGTGCGAGCAGCCGCTCCACTTCGCGCGCGATCGCGAGCAAACGGCGGTCGTTGCCGGCCGGGCCTTCGAGCATCAGCCCGACCGGCATGCCGGTATGCTTCGACAGGCCTGCGGGAATCGACACCGACGGCACGCCGCCGAGCGTCGCCGGCCCCGTCTGACGAATAACGCGTGCAAAAAGCGCGTGCGCGGCGTCGGGCGGAAGATCGTGGCCGCTGTCGGCGACGAGCGGCGCTTCGCATTGAACGGTCGGCAGCACGATGCAATCGACGCCCGTCCGATGGAACGCCTGGTCATACCATCGCACGATGCTTTGCAGCACGCGGATCGCGGCCGCGTACGCATCGCTCGACGGCGGCGCGTCGATCAGCGCTCGGAAGATGTGCCGCACGTCGTCGCTGCCGAGCCGGGCGACGAACTCCGTGAACGGCTGATCGAGCCGCTCGGCGCTGAAGCGTTGCCAGTACGCGAGCGCCTCGAAACCGGCGATCGGGAAGCCGCACGCTTCGTCCGCCTCGTACAGCGCGCGGGCGGCGAGCGGGATGAGCCGCGCGCCCGCACCCGTGAGCGCGGCGAGCGCGCGCTCGGTCAGTTCGGCGACGGCCGGATCGAGCCCGTCGAAGTATGGCGCGTCCGGCACGCCGATCGTCAAACCGGCGAGCGCGAGCGGCGCGGGCTCGGACGCGTCGCGCGTCAGCACCGCGTCGAGCAGCAGCAGATCGTCGACGCTATGCGCGATCGGGCCGACCGTATCGCGCGTCGGCGACAGCGCGAGCACGCCTTCCGTCGAATAGCGGCGCGGCGTCGGCCGCAGCCCGGCGACGCCGCAGAACGCCGCCGGAATCCGCACCGAGCCGCCCGTGTCGGTGCCGAGGCCGAACGGAATGCCCGCCGCGACGGCGGACGCCGTGCCCCCGCTCGAGCCGCCCGCGATGCGCGCCGGATCGTGCGGATTGCGCACCGCGCCGAAATGGCCGTTCGCGCTCGTGATGCCGAACGCGAGCTCGTGCATGTTCGCCTTGCCGATCGGCACGGCGCCCGCGTCGAGCAACTGCTGGACGGCCGTCGCGTTGTGCGCCGCGCGCAAGCCGAGCAGCGCGGGGCTTGCCGCGTGCGTCGGCATGTCGGCGGTGAAGATGTTGGCCTTGATGACGAACGGCACGCCCGCGAGCGGCAGCTTGCGGCCGCTCGCGATCTGCGCGTCGACGTTCGCGGCGGCCTCGCGCGCGATGTCCGGCGCGACGTGCGTCATCGCGCGGAGCGGCTCGATGAGCGCGAGGCGTTCGAGTGCGGCCTCGGCGTGCCGGATCGCGGGCGTGCGCCCGCTGTTCACGGCGTCCGCGACGTCCCGCACGCTGGCGGGCCGGGCGAAGGTTTCTCGGTGTGACGACATGGGCCTGTCTCCTTGTGCTGCGCGCCGGCGGACGCGGCGCGCGTTTTCGGCTGGATCGGAACGGCGAGGCCCAGATGATTTCACATTTGCTTCGGACGGATGCCGAGTGGGCGTCAGGCGGCCGTCTCCTTCCACATCGACAGATGCCTGGCGGTTGCGCGCAGCTGCGCGGCGACGTCGTCGATCGGCGGCGCGACGTATGCGTCGATCCGGCGGATGTACGGACACGTGAGCGTGGCGATCGCATGGCCCGAGGGCCCGAGCACCGGATACGCGATGTCGGTGACGCCGAACGCCTGGCGGCTTCCCTGCAGCAGCCGCCCGGTCGCGCGAATCTCGCGCAGCAGCGCGTCGAATTCGCCCATGTCGAGCGCGGTCTCGCCTTCCACCTTCGTATGCTCGGCGAGCATTTGCGCGCGCTGCTCCGGCGTCTGGAACGCGAGCATCACGGGGCCAGACGCGGTGTCGACGAGCCCGATGCGCGAGCCGAGCCGCACCGAAATGCCCCATCCGCCCGGCCCGTCGACCTGCGCGATCACGAGCAGGTTGCCGCGGTCGTAGACGGACAGGTGGCACGACTGCTCGGCGGCATCGGCGAAGCGCTGCATCGGCGGCAACGCCTCGGCGATCAGCCGCTTGAGCGGCGGATGGCGATGCGCGAGCGTATAAACCTTGAGGCTCAGCGTGTAGCGGTCGCCGCCCGGCGAGCGGATCACGTACTGGCGCGCGACGAGCCGCTCGAGCATCCGGTAGATCTCGCTCGCGTTGCGGCCGAGCTCCTTCGTGATCTCGGTGCGCGTGAGGCCTTCCTTCTGTTCGGCGAGCAGTTCGAGGATGTCGAGCCCCTTGTCGAGCGCAGGGGCGCGATAGCGTTCGATTTCCTCGCAATCCTGCGTCTCTTCCGCGGCGTCGGCGAGCTGGTCTTTCCTGGGTTTCATCGGTGAGTCGATCTGGTGGAACGCGACGCATCGATCGCCGGCGCGGCGCCTGCTTCGCGGCCGCGCGCATGCATCGATGGATCATTAATTTGTCTGTAAATTAAGTAACTGCTCCAACGGCAATGATAATCAACGGATGCGAAATCAACGCTAACTTTGCCGACAATTGTTGAATAAGAGTATCGGTGTTGCGTCGATGGAGTCAAAGTATGCGTCGGGCTGCTCGGCAAGAATCGGCGTGGGGCGGGAGCCCGGCGCGAACTCGGCGCGAAACCGGCGCCGGGAACGCGCACCGGTGCGAACGTCGGCGCGGGGGCGCGCGCGGCAGGCCCGCGCGGCGGGCCTTCGGCGGCGATGACCAACGGCGTCGGGCACCGTTGCCGACGGTGATCCCGCACGTCGCCGGCGTCTGCTCCAATAGTCGTTATCCGCGATGCAACGTCTCACCGTGTGCGACGGGTGGTACAAATTCCGCAACGGGCTCACGCACGGCGCCGTCGCGCCGGCCGCATCGCGCTCGCTGGGTTCCCGTCCGTCCAGAACTGAAGAGGTCGCCTGCCATGAAACTGCTTCGTTACGGCCCCGTGGGCCAGGAAAAGCCCGGTCTGCTCGACGCCGACGGCCGCATTCGCGATCTGTCGCCGCTGATCGGCGACGTCGCGGGCGACGCGCTGTCGGACGCGAGTCTCGCGCGGCTTGCCGCCGCCGATCCCGCGTCGCTGCCGCTCGTTCCCGGCGAGCCGCGGATCGGCGCGTGCGTCGGCCGGATCGGCAAGTTCGTCTGCATCGGCCTGAACTACGCGGACCACGCGGCGGAAGCGGGCCTCGCGGTGCCGGCCGAGCCCGTCGTGTTCGGCAAGTGGACGAGCGCCGTGTGTGGCCCGCACGACGGCATCGAGATTCCGCGCGGTTCGGTGAAGACCGATTGGGAAGTCGAGCTCGGCGTCGTGATCGGCCGCGCGTGCAAGAACGTCGACGAGGCGGACGCGTTGTCGCACGTCGCCGGCTATTGCGTCGTCAACGATGTGTCCGAGCGCGAATGGCAGATCGAGCGCGGCGGTCAGTGGGACAAGGGCAAGGGCTTCGACACGTTCGGGCCGATCGGCCCGTGGCTCGTCACGCGCGACGAAATCGCCGATCCGCAGGCGCTCGATCTGTGGCTCGACGTGGACGGCCGGCGCTATCAGAACGGCAACACGCGCACGATGGTGTTCACGGTCGCGCAGCTGATCGCGTACCTGTCGCGCTGCATGAGCCTGCAGCCCGGGGACGTGATCTCGACCGGCACGCCGCCCGGCGTCGGAATGGGCGTGAAGCCGTCGCCCGTCTATCTGAAGCCGGGGCAGACGGTGCGCTGCGGTGTCGCGGGGCTCGGCGAGCAGTTGCAGACGACGCGCGCGGCGGTGTGACGCCGCTGAGTGTCGGCGCGCGGCGGGCGATAAGCCGGTAGCGGAAGGGCGGCCGTCGGGCCGCCGCGGTGTGCGGTGGCGCCGCAGGCCGTGATGGAATGGCCGAAGCGCAATGTGCGTGAGCGATCGACATTCCACTTCATCGCGCGGCGGAATGTGATGAACGGTTGCATGCTCACGTGCCGTTTCCGCGGGCTGACCGGCAAGTCGCCGCCTCGGTGGCTTCAGACCGCGTATACCACGCAGACCGCGCGTGCGAGGCGCGCGCAGCAATGGCCGGAGACGACGGCGCTATCGGCCGCCGAGCAGATCGCGACCGAGGCGGGATTCGGCTCGGCGAACGCGTTGCGCGAGCGCTTCGGGCGGATCGTCGGCGCGACGCCGAGGCGAAACCGGGAGGCGTTCACGACGCAGGCCGCTAGTTGACGGCGAAGCGGCGAGGAGGGTGGTGGCGCGGAAACGAGCGCGCGCCGGCAGTGTGCGTCGCGCGGCTTCGCCCGTTACTTCGAGCGTCGGCTGGCGTATCGTGTCGAACCGACGAACCGACGAGCCGACGAACCGAC
>NZ_LOYJ01000111.1:0-248294 GCF_001526245.1 Burkholderia sp. MSMB1498 | reverse complement strand
CTGCGCTTCCGCCGCTTCCGCCGCTTCCGCCGCTTCCGCCGCTTCCGCCGCTTCCGCCGCTTCCGCCGCTTCCGCCGCTTCCGCCAGCTTCACCGCTGCCGCGATCCATTCCGGAGCGATCAAGTTGCACGACGCCGCTGCCTCGGCTACCTCACCGCGAACCGCGAACCGCGAACCGCGAACCGCCTCAACCGTCGGCTGCTCACCACTCACCACTCACCGCCCAACCGCCCAACCGCTCAACCGCTCAACCGCTCAACCGCTCAACCGCTCAACCGCTCAACCGCCCAACCGTCCAACCGTCCAACCGTCCAACCGTCCAACCGTCCAACCGTCCAACCGCCAAATTCCCCCCGCCGCGCCGATCCCTCCCGCCGCGCCGCGCGCGCATCACGGCGCGTCGCCGACGCGCTGCGTGTCCGCCGCAGCCGGATTTGCCGGACAGCGCGCGACCGGCGTCGCGAGCGCGGACGCATCGCCCGCCGCCGTTTCCTTCGCCGCCGTCGAGGCTTTCTTCGCCGCTGCCCCGCTCGTCGCGCCGCTCGCCGCTGCCTTCGCCGCGCCGCTCGCGCGCGCCGCCGCCATTGCGCGCACGCCGGCCGCGATCTGCTCGGCGAGCGCGCCGACCGCGTCCCGGTGGCCCGCGACGAGCGCGTCGTAGCCCGGCTGCACCGGCTCGACGACGTCGGTGCGACAGGTCATCACCGCCAGGCTCGGCAGCGCGCGCACGCTCCAGACGGCCGCGAGCGCCGCATGCCGGCCCGGCCACGACTCGAAGCGCTGGACGTTCACGCTCACCCGATAGACGGGCACGCCCGCCGGATATGCGGCGTCGGCGACGTCGATCGTGTCGAGCCGCCGCGTGAGCGCCGACGACAGCGCGCGGCGGATCTCGTCGGCGGGCGGCGACGCCCAGCGCTCCTGCTCGAGCACGTCGACTTGCGCGGCGTTCCGCTGCACGACGAACTGATTTTTCGCGACCTGTTCCGGCACGCCGACGGACGGCACCTGGATCAGGAACGCGGGATTCGCGCTGACGGTTTGTGCGGCGCCGGCCGCCGCCGCGGCGTCGAGCGTGTAGAAGCGCGCGGGCGGCGACGACGAGCAGGCCGCGAGCGTGGCCGCCGCCGCGGCCACCGCCGCGGCGCGCGCGAAACGCGCCGGTCGGAGCGAGCGTGCGGTCATTTCTGATCTCCTGGTTTGCCTTTCAGCAGCGATTCGGGGTGCCGTTCGAGGTAGTCGGCGAGCGCGTTGAGCGACTGCAGCGTGCGCGTGAGCTCCTTCAGCGCGCCGCGCACGTCCGATTGCAGCGGCGAATCCTGCTGCAGCGTCGCTTCCGCGGTCGCGAAGGTCTGCTTCGCGGCCGACAGCGTGTCGCGCGCCTCGGGCGCGACTTCGGTGTCGAGCCGCTTGAACAGCTTGTCCGCGTTCGCGAGCGCGCTGTTCAGGTTCGCGCCGATCTGGTCGAACGGCACCTTGTCGAGCTTCTTCGCGATGTCGGCGACTTGCAGCTGCAGCTCGTCGAGCGTGTTCGGCACGGTCGGCAGCTCCACGGGCAGGCGGTCGAGATCGATCTTCACGGGCTGCGCCTTCGGGAAGAAATCGAGCGCGACGTAGAGCTGGCTCGTCAGCAGGTTGCCCGTGCGCAGCTGGCCGCGCAGCCCGTGCTGGACGAGCCGCGACAGCACCTCGCGCCGCGCCGCGTCGCCCTTGTCCTGCGCCGCCTCGCGGAACTTCCGGCCGAGCCGGTCGGGGAACACGTTCATCGTCACCGGCATCGTGAAGTTCTTCGTCTTCGGGTCGTAGTCGATGCCGATGTTCGTCACCTGGCCGAGCACGATGCCGCGGAAGTCGACGGGCGCGCCGACGGACAGCCCGCGCAGCGACTGGTTGAAGTTCATCACGACCTGCACCGGCTCGCCGTCCGGCTCGCGCATCGCGTCGGTCTCGTCGGCGCCCAAGCGGAACGTCATGTTGTTCGGCGCGGGCGAGCCGGCCGACTGGTTCGGCGGCGACTGGAACGCGATGCCGCCGAGGATCACCGTCGCGAGCGACTGCGTGTTCAGCTTGAAGCCGCTCGAGTCGAGCCGCAGGTCGACGCCGCTCGCCTGCCACCAGCGCGAATTCAGGCCGACGTACTGATCGTAAGGCGCGGTGACGAACACGCGGAACGTGACGCCCGTGCCGTCCTTGTCGAGCGAGAAGCCGACCACCTGGCCGACCTGCACGCGCCGGTAGTAGATCGGCGAGCCGATGTCGATCGAGCCGAGCGAATCGCCGCGCAGTACGTACTGCGTGCCTTTCTGGTCGCCGGTGACGGCGGGCGGCGTCTCGAGCCCGGTGAACGACTCCTCGGTCTCGTCCGAGCGGCCCGCGTCGACGCCGATGTACGCGCCCGACAGCAGCGTGCCGAGGCCCGACACGCCGGTCGCGCCGACCCGCGGCCGCACGACCCAGAAGCGCGAGCCCTTCACCGCGAAGTTCTCGGCCTCCTTCTTCAGCTGCACTTCGACGAGCACGTGCGACAGATCCTTCGACAGCTTGATCGTCTTGACCATGCCGATCTCGACGTCCTTGTATTTGACCTGTGTCTTGCCGGGCTCGAGGCCCTCGGCGCTCTTGAAGCTGAGCGTGACCTCCGGCCCGCGCTCGAGCACCGATTTGACGACGAGCCCGATGCCGATCAGCGCGGCGACGAGCGGCACGAGCCACACGAGCGACGGCAGCCAGCCGGAGCGCCGCGTGATCACGGGCTCGGGGAGGACGGGCGGCTCGCCGCCGGGCGGGGTGGGAGGGGCCGCGTTCGGGTCGTGCTGCGGGCCTTGCGGTCTATTCATGAGGATTCCCTGAGTTTTCTACGTTGTCCCAGATGAGGCGCGGGTCGAATTGCATCGACGCGAGCATCGTCAGGATCACGACGGAGCCGAACGCGAGCGCGCCGGGGCCCGCCGTGATTACCGCGAGCGAGCGGAAATGGACGAGCGCGACGGTGAGCGTGACGACGAAGATGTCGAGCATCGACCAGCGGCCGATCCGCTCGACGATCCGGTAGAGCTTGGTGCGCTGCATCGGCCGCCACGCGGAGCGGCGCTGCGCGGTGACGACGAGGATCGTGAGCACGCCGAGCTTCAACATCGGCACGAGAATGCTCGCGACGAACACGACGACGGCGAGCGGCCATTCGCCGGACACCCAGAAATACACGACGCCGCTCATGATCGTGTCCTCCTGCGAGCCGACGATCGACGCCGTGCGCATGATCGGCAGCAGGTTCGCCGGGATGTAGAGGATCGCGGCGGCGAGGAGGAGCGCCCAGGTGCGCGCGATGCTGTCCGGTATGCGCAGGTGCAGCGCGGCGCCGCAGCGCGCGCAGTGCTCGGGCGTTTCGTGCGAGCCGAGCGAATCCGGCGACGGGCGGGTGAGCTTCTGCACGTGGCCGCATGCGTGGCAGCTCGCCATGCCGGCCCGCGCGGCGGTGACGATCTCGCTCATCGCGCGCGCGCCTTGCCGGCTTGGCTGGCCGCGCCGGACGCAGCGGCGGTGTCGGCCGCGTCACGCGGCGCGCGCTCGCACAGCGAATCGGCGATGTCCCACAGCGTGCGCGGATCGAACATCACGACGACGGCGAGCATCAGCGTGAGCGCCGCGAACGCGAAGAGCGCGGCCTCGGGAATCACGCGCGCGAGGCTCACCATCTTGACGATCGTGACGAGGATGCCGAGCATGAACACTTCGATCATCCCCCACGGCCGCACGAGCTGGATCGCGCGCAGCACGCGGTTGAAGCCGGGCGGGATCGCGCCCGCGCGCAGCGGGATCAGCACGTAAAGGAGCGCCGACAGCTCGACGAGCGGGAACAGCAGCGTCGAGCAGAACACCATCACCGCGACGAGCGGCATCCCCTGATTCCACATCGCCTCGAGCGCGCCGAAGAGCGTCGTCTGCACGCGCATGCCGTTCACGTCCATTTCGAGGATCGGGAAGCCCTGCGCGATCAGGAAGGTGATGAGCGCGCCCGCCGTGAGCGCGCAGATGCGGTCGATCTGCGCCGAGCCGCTCCGGTAGAGCAGCGCGTCGCAGCGCGGACAGCGGGCGATGTCTTTGCCGCTAAGCGGCGGTTTGTGCAACAGTGCGTCGCATTCGTGACAGGCAATCAGGGCGTTTCTATCCATATGGAAGGGCGGTTGCGCGGCGTCGCGGCGCCGCGTTCACAGGGCCGGAACCCGCGCCAATCTTATCAAAAGGCGGTTTTTGCGGTGTCAAGTACCGGCGCCCGGCCGCCGGCGCCGTCGGGCCGGCCGACCGGCGCGCCCGGCCGGGGCGGCGATTTCGGGATTCTGCCATTCGCGGGCGGTTGCGGTAGCATGGCGGCCGTGACATGCGTCGGACGAATGCGGCAGCGCCGGCGCGGCTTTTCGCTGAACTGAGGATTTCATGGCATCGTTTCCGTCTTCGACGTCCCCCGCAGCTTACACGCGCACCGCGATCGCCCTCCACTGGCTGATCGCGCTGCTCATCGTGTGCGGCTTCGCGCTCGGCTGGGTGATGACGAGCATTCACGGCTTCACGCCGACGAAGCTCAAATACTATTCGTGGCACAAGTGGATCGGCTGCACGGTGTTCGCTTTCGCGATCGTGCGCGTGCTCTGGCGCGCGACCCACGTGCCGCCGCCGATGCCGGCCGGCATGCCCGTATGGCAGCGCGCGGGCGCGCACGCGGTGCACGCGCTCCTTTACGTGCTGATGTTCGCGATTCCGGTGACGGGCTACCTGTACAGCTCGGCCGCGAACATTCCGGTCGTCTATCTCGGGCTCGTGCCGCTGCCGCGCCTGATCGACCCCGATCCCGCGCTGAAGGCGGTGCTGAAGACAGCGCACGTCGCGCTCAACTACGGCCTGCTCGCGCTCGTCGCCGCGCACGTCGCGGCGGCCGTCAAGCACCAGTGGCTCGACCGCGACGGCGTGCTGTCGCGGATGCTTCCGTTCCTCAAATAACAAGGATCGCTATGAAAGTCTCGTTCTACCGCTACATGCTCGCGGCGTTCGCCGCCGCCTCGGTCGCCGTGTCGGGCACCGCGTTCGCGCAGGTCGATCTCGCGAAGAGCAAGGTGTCGGCCGTCTCGAAGCAGATGAACGTGCCGACGGAAGGCGTGTTCAAGAAGTTCTCCGCGCAGATCAAGTTCGACCCGTCGAAGGCCGCGCAGGGCGGCGCGCAGATGACGATCGACGTCGCGAGCTACGATCTCGGCGACCAGATGTACAACGATCAGGTCGCGGGCAAGGACTGGTTCGACGCGAAGGCGTTCCCGCAGGCGAGCTTCGTGTCGAGCGCGATCGCGCCCGCGGGCGGCAACAAGTACAACGTGTCGGGCAAGCTGACGATCAAGGGCAAGACGGTGCCCGTGACGGTGCCCGTGACCATCACGCAGAACGGCGCGTCGCAGGTCTTCGACGGCGTGCTGCCGATCAAGCGCTCGACGTTCAACGTCGGCACGGGCGAATGGAAGGACACGTCCGTCGTCGCCGACGACGTGCAGATCAAGTTTCACATCGTCGCCGCGAAGTAACGCGGGCGGCAGTTCGCACCACCCCTGCGCCGCTTCGGAATGCGGCGCCGTCACAAGGAGATTGATTTGAACAAGCAACTGATGATCGCCGCGGGCGCGCTCGCCGCCGCCCTGTCGTTCTCGGCGCATGCGGCGCCCGCAACGTACCAGTTCGATCCGAGCCACACGTATCCGAGCTTCGAGGCGGACCACTTCGGCGGCCTGTCGGTGTGGCGCGGCAAGTTCGACCAGTCGAGCGGCACCGTGACGCTCGACCGCGCGGCGAAGACGGGCACCGTCGACGTGACGACGAAGGTCGCGTCGATCGCGACCGGCAACCAGAAGCTCGACGAGCACCTGCAGACGCCCGATTTCTTCGACGCGTCGAAATACCCGGAAGCGACCTACAAGGGCACGATCAAGTTTGAAGGCGACAAGCCGGCCGAAGTCGTCGGCAACCTGACGCTGCACGGCGTCACGAAGCCGCTCACGCTGAAGATCGATTCGTTCAAGTGCATGCCGCACCCGATGCTGAAGAAGGAAGTGTGCGGCGTCGACGCGGTCGGCGAATTCAACCGCGACGACTTCGGCCTCGACTACGGCAAGCAGTACGGCTTCAAGATGAAGACGAAGCTCCTCATCACGGCCGAAGCGGTCAAGCAGTAACGCGAAGCGGCGCGCCGCCCGCTATGCGCGGCGGCTCCATCGCTCCGACGAACCGCCGCGTCCCGTATCGGACGCGGCGGTTCTTTTTTGGCGCGCGCGGCGTGTGCCTAGAATCGTCCGCATTCGTGCCGCGGCCCGTTCTTCGCCGCGCTCGTGAGCCTCGCGGCGCTCGTCGCGCTGCGGCGGCGCTTCGGGTTCCGGTAGCGGGGCGTTCGCGTCCGGCGTCGCGCGCGCCGGCGCGTGCGACCGCGTGCGTGCGCGGCGGCGAGCCAAGGAGGCGAGGGGCGCGCGTGCGAGCGATTCGCAGGCGAAAAAAAACCGGTTCGCGAGGAACCGGCTTTTTCGTGCGACAGGGCGCTTACACCTGCGCGCCCGCGTTCGGATCGTTCGGATCGTGCGCGGTCTTCTTCTCCTTGATGAGATCCTCGCGCTTGATGCCGAGCCACATCGCGAGCGAGCCCGCGACGAACACCGACGAATAGATGCCGAACATGATGCCGACCGTCAGCGCGAGCGCGAAGTAGTGCAGCGTCGGGCCGCCGAAGAAGAACATCGACAGCACCATCATTTCGGTCGACGTGTGCGTGATGATCGTGCGCGACATCGTGCTCGTGATCGCGTGGTTGATCACTTCCTGCACCGTCATCTTGCGTTCGCGGCGGAACGTCTCGCGGATTCGGTCGAAGATGACGACCGACTCGTTGACCGAGTAGCCGAGCACCGCGAGCACCGCGGCCAGCACCGACAGCGAGAACTCCCACTGGAAGAACGCGAAGAAGCCGAGAATGATCACGACGTCGTGCAGGTTCGCGATGATGCCGGCGACCGCGTACTTCCATTCGAAGCGGAACGACAGATAAATCACGATGCCGATCACGACGCACGCGAGCGCGAGCAGGCCGTCGGTCGCGAGCTCGCGGCCGACCTGCGGGCCGACGAACTCGACGCGCTGCAGCGTCACGTCGGCGTCCTGCGCCTTCAGCGCGGCCATCACCTGGTCGCTCTGCTGCGCGGACGTGAGGCCCTGCTTGAGCGGCAGGCGGATCAGCACGTTGCGCGACGTGCCGAAGTTCTGCACCTGCGCGTCGGCGTAGCCGAGCGTGCCGAGCGTCGAGCGCACCGGCTCGAGCTGCGCGGTCTGCTGATACTGGACCTCGATCACCGTGCCGCCCGTGAACTCGATGGACAGATGCAGCCCGCGATGGAGCAGGAAGAACACGGCGGCGAGGAACGTCACGAGCGAGATCACGTTGAAGATCAACGCGTGCCGCATGAACGGAATGTCTTTACGGATGCGGAAAAATTCCATGTTCGTCTCCGGCGCTTAGTTGGACGAGCCTTGCTTGGGCGGCACGCCCGGTCCCGAGCGGCGGCGCGCGACCGGCTTGCCGGTGCGCGGCGCGCCGGCCGGCTGCTTCGGCGCGGCGACGCGCGCGCCCTGCGGCGCGTTCGCGCGCGCGTCCTGGCCGAGCTGCGGCGCGGCCGCGGCCGCGGCTTCGGCGGCGGCGGGGCGCCACACCTGGCCGATCGCGAGCGACTGCAGCTTCTTGCGGCCGCCGTACCAGAGGTTCACGAGGCCGCGCGAGAAGAACACCGCGGAGAACATCGACGTCAGGATGCCGAGGCAGTGCACGATCGCGAACGCGCGCACGGGGCCCGAGCCGAACGCGAGGAGGGCGAGGCCGGCGATCAGCGTCGTCACGTTCGAGTCGAGAATCGTCGCCCATGCGTGCGAGTAACCCTGCTGGATCGCGATCTGCGGCGACGCGCCGGCGCGCAGCTCCTCGCGGATGCGCTCGTTGATCAGCACGTTCGAGTCGATCGCCATGCCGAGCGCGAGCGCGATGGCCGCGATGCCGGGCAGCGTGAGCGTCGCCTGCATCAGCGACAGCACCGCGACGAGCAGCAGCAGGTTCACCGACAGGCCGAGCACCGACACGACGCCGAACAGCATGTAGTACGCGATCATGAACACGGCGATCGCGACGAAGCCCCAGACGACCGAGTGGAAGCCCATCTTGATGTTGTCCGCGCCGAGGCTCGGGCCGATCGTGCGTTCCTCGATGATGTCCATCGGCGCGGCGAGCGAGCCCGCGCGCAGCAGGAGCGCGAGATCGGCGGCGGCCTGCGGGGTCGGCTGGCCGGTGATCTGGAAGCGGTCGCCGAGCTCCGATTGGATCGTCGCGACGGTCAGCACTTCGCCCTTGCCCTTCTCGAACAGCACCATCGCCATCGGCTTGCCGATGTTCTCGCGCGACACCGCGCGCACCGCGCGGCCGCCCGCCGAGTCGAGGCGGATGTTCACGGACGGACGCTGATGCTCGTCGAAGCCCGCCGACGCGTCGATGATGCGGTCGCCCGTGAAGATCACCTGCTTCTTCAGCAGCACCGGCGCCTGGTTGCCCTGCGTGAACAGCTCTTCGCCCGGCGGCACCGGATCGTTCGGGTTCGGGTGCAGGTTGAGCGGGTCGGCGAGGCGCGCCTCGAGCGTCGCCGTGCGGCCGATGATGTCCTTCGCCTTCGCGGTGTCCTGCACGCCCGGCAGCTCGACGACGATGCGGTCGTTGCCCTGTTGCTGCAGGATCGGCTCGGACACGCCGAGTTCGTTGACGCGGTTGTGCAGCGTCGTCAGGTTCTGCTTGAGCGCCGCTTCCTCGACGGCCTTCTGGACGGCCGGCGTGAACGTGCCGACGACCTGGTAGCCGCCGCCGCCCGGCTGCGTCGCCCACTGGAGTTCGGAGACGGACGAGGCGAGCAGCTTGCGCGCCTGCTCGGCGGTGTCCTGGTCGGCGAAGTTCGCGACGACCGTCTGATCGACGCGGTTCACGCCGCCGTCGCGGATGCCCTTGTCGCGCAGTTGCGTGCGGGCGTCGGACGCGTCGGAATCGAGCTTCTTCGTCAGCGCGCCCGTCATGTCGACTTGCAGCAGGAAATGCACGCCGCCGCGCAGGTCGAGGCCGAGATACATCGGCAGCGCGTGCAGAGCGGTCAGCCAGCGCGGCGACGCGCTCTGCAGATTCAGCGCGACGACGTACTGCGGATCGTTCGGATCGGCGTTCAGCGCCTTTTGCAGCATGTCCTTCACGCGCAGCTGCGTGTCGGTGTCCTTCAGGCGCACGCGGATGGTCGCGTTGGCGCTCGCGTTGTCGAAGGTGACGTCGTCGGCCGTGACCTGGCTGGCCTTGAGCGCTGCCTCGACTTGCGCGAGCGTGTCGGCGCCGAGCTTGACCGTGGCCTTGCCGCTCGATACCTGCACCGCCGGCGCTTCGCCGAAGAAGTTGGGCAATGTGTACAGAAAGCCGATGGCGAGCGCCACGACCATCACCACATATTTCCAGATTGGATAACGATTCATGAGGGGGCCGAACGGGATGGTTGGCTGGAATGGCGTCGCGTCCGGCGCCGCTCGCGCCCGCGCGCTTCGCGGCGCGGGCCGTGGGCGGCCGGACGCGGGGCGGGGCTTACAGCGATTTGATCGTGCCCTTCGGCAGGATGGTCGTGACGGCGGCCTTCTGCACGGTGATCTCGGTGCCCTCGGCGATCTCGACGCCGATGTAGGCTTCCGACACCTTCGTCACCTTGCCGACGAGCCCGCCGCTCGTCACCACTTCGTCGCCCTTCGCCATCGCGGCGAGCATGTTGCGATGCTCCTTCTGCCGCTTCATCTGCGGACGGATCATGATGAAGTAGAGCACCGCGAACATCAGGATGAGCGGCAGGAAGCTCATCAGGCTCGATTCGGCACCGCCCGCTGCGCCTTGCGCATAGGCATTGGAAATGAACGACACGTTGGTCTCTCCGTTAGGGAAGATCGAAAAATAAGCCGGTTATTCTACCACCGGCCCTAACCGCGACAGCGGCGCAAATGCGCTTTGGTTTCAAGCTGTTAACCTCGATCCGGCGGCGTTCGCGCGCGTAGCGAAAGATAATTGTAAGGTTTTGCGGGTCCGGCGCGTCGGCGGCGGTCGTCCGATATGCGCGCCGAAGCGCGGGCGCGGCCGGCGCAAACGGGCGAGGGCATTGGGCGGGCGGCATGGCCGCGATGCGCGGCGGCGATTCGCCGCGAAACGTGCGCGCGCACGTGCGCACGTTTCGCGAAGCCGGAGGCGTCGCGCCGGCCGACGTGCGCGACGCCTCTGCGCGCGACGCGCCGCCGCGCCCCCGTCAGTCGACGCCGCGCGCGCGATCCTCCGCGAAGCGCTTCTGGAACGCGTCGAACGTGTGCGTCTCGATCGCCTCGCGGATCTCGCGCATCAGCTCGAGGTAGTAGTGCAGGTTGTGAATCGTGTTGAGCTGCGCGCCGAGAATCTCGCCGACGCGGTGCAAGTGGTGCAGGTAGCCGCGTGAGAAGTTCCGGCAGGTGTAGCAGCCGCAGGTTTCGTCGAGCGGCTTGAGCGAATTCTTGTGCGTGGCGTTGCGGATCTTCACGTCGCCGAAGCGCGTGAAGAGCCAACCGTTGCGCGCGTTGCGGGTCGGCATCACGCAGTCGAACATGTCGACGCCCGCGGCGACGCCCGCGACGAGATCCTCCGGCGTGCCGACGCCCATCAGGTAGTGCGGCTTGTCGGCGGGCAGGCGCGGCGCGACGTGCTCGAGCACGCGCATCATGTCCTCCTTCGGCTCGCCTACCGACAGCCCGCCGATCGCGAGCCCGTGGAAGCCGAGCTCGGCGAGGCCGGCGAGCGATTCGTCGCGCAGATCCTCGTGCATCCCGCCCTGCACGATGCCGAAGAGCGCGTTCGGATTGCCGAGGCGGTCGAACTCGTCGAGCGAGCGTTTCGCCCAGCGCAGCGACATGCGCATCGAATCGGCCGCTTCACGGTGCGTCGTCGGCACGCCGTTGGTCGCGTACGGCGTGCATTCGTCGAACTGCATCACGATGTCCGAGTTCAGCGTCTTCTGGATCTGCATCGACACTTCCGGCGACAGGAACAACCGGTCGCCGTTGATCGGCGACGCGAACGTGACGCCTTCCTCGGTGATCTTGCGCAGATCGCCGAGCGAGAACACCTGGAAGCCGCCCGAATCGGTGAGGATCGGCTTGTGCCAGCCCATGAAGCGGTGCAGCCCGCCGTGCGCCGCGATCGTCTCGAGGCCGGGGCGCAGCCACAGGTGAAACGTATTGCCGAGGATGATCTGCGCGCGCATCTCGTCGAGCTCGCGCGGCTGCACCGCCTTCACGGTGCCATACGTGCCGACCGGCATGAAGATCGGCGTCTCGACCACGCCGTGATTGAGCGTCACGCGGCCGCGGCGCGCACGGCCGTCGGTCGTCAGCAGTTCGAACTTGAGGCCGTTGTGCGGGCGAACGTGATCGTGCGTATCGTGATCGTGGGATGAACCTTCGGTCATCGCTTGATTCTCCTTGCCACCGGAAGCGCTTTGCATGGGACCGGAGTATGCGCTAAAGCGCTGACTCCGGATCGACAAGTCCGGCGCATGTTGAAAGTGCCGCTGGGATTCCGGCGGCGGTGAAAAAGCGGGTGCGCCCGGCAGGCGAAGGCGGCGGACGCTTGCAGCGGGCGCGCGGCGGGCGAAGGCGGCGAGTGCTGCGCGGGCGGCCGGCGCTTGCGACGCGCCGCGGGCGCGTTCGGCACGTGCGCTCGCCGCCGTTGCGCGCGGGCCGCCCGCCTACGCGCCCGGCGTTTGCGGCGTCTCGGGCGTCTCCGGCGTCTCGCGCCGCGTGAGCAGCATCGCGTCGCCGTAGCTGAAGAAACGGTAGCGCGCGTCGATCGCGTGCCGGTACGCGGCGCGGATCGTCTCGACGCCGGCGAACGCCGACACGAGCATCAGCAGCGTCGATTTCGGCAGATGGAAATTCGTCACGAGCCGGTCGACGACGCGAAAGCGATAGCCCGGCGTGATGAAGATGTCGGTTTCCGCGTGCGTCGCGGCGAGCGGCCGGCCGGCATTCTCCGCGTCACGCGCGGCCGCCTCGAGCGCGCGCATCGACGTCGTGCCGACCGCGATCACGCGGCCGCCGCGCGCGCGGGTCGCGGCGATCCGCTCGACGAGCGCGGCGGTCAGCTCGTACGACTCGCTGTGCATCCGGTGCTCGGCGATGTTCTCGACGCGCACCGGCTGGAACGTGCCCGCGCCGACGTGCAGCGTGAGCGTCGCGCGCTCGACGCCGCGCGCGTCGAGCGCGGCGAGCACCGCGTCGTCGAAGTGCAGGCCGGCCGTCGGCGCGGCGACGGCGCCCGGATTCGCCGCGAACACCGTCTGATAGCGGGCCTCGTCGTTCGCATCCGGCACGTGCTCGATGTACGGCGGCAGCGGTAGCCGGCCGTGGCGCTCGATCAGCGCGAGGCAGTCGTCGGGAAAGTGCAGCGTGAAGAACGGCTCGACGCGCTCGCCCACCGTCACGTCGAACGCGTCGGCCAGCGTGAGCGTCGTGCCGGGCGCGGGGCTCTTGCTCGCGCGGATCTGCGCGAGCGCGGTGCGCGTGCCCGTGACGCGCTCGATCAGCACCTCGATCTTGCCGCCGCTCGCCTTGTGGCCGAAGAAGCGCGCCTTCAGCACCTTCGTGTCGTTGAACACGAGCAGGTCGCCCGGCGCGACGCACGCGGGCAGCTCGGCGAAGCGCCGGTCGACGAGGCGCGGGGGCTCGGTCGTGTTGTCCACCTCGAGCAGGCGGCTCGCGCTGCGTTCGGGCAGCGCGGTTTGTGCGATCAGCTCGGGCGGCAGATCGAAATCGAAATCGGAAAGCGTGAGCATGCGAAACGGGGTCGGGGCGGCCGGCCTGACGGGCGAAGCGCGTCGCGGCGCGCACGAGCCGCTATGATGGCGGGGTTGCGCGGCTTGGCCGGCGTCGCTCGTTCGTGCGACGTGAAAGCCGCTATTGTACTTGCTAGCCTTCTGCCCGATGCCAGTGCCCGTTCGCCGTTCCGTAACCGATCCTGCCGAAGCCGATGCATTCGCCGACGACGCCGCGTCGCGCGCCGCCGCGCGCGCGCCCGGCGCGCCCGGCGTGACGGGTGCGACGGATGCGACGGATGCGGCCCACGCGAAAGACGCGCCGAACGCGCCGAACGCCGGCGTGCCGCGTGCGGCGCAGCGCGCGGGGAAGGCGCGCGGGGGCCGCGACGAGCGGCGACCGGGCGATCGTGGCGCGCCGAGTGCGCCGAGCGCATCGGGCGCCGCACGAAACGCCGACGCGCCAAATCGGCCCGACGCCGCCGCGCCGGTGCAGGCGCCGCATGCGGCGGCTTGGGCCGAGTTCGGCGCCGACGCCGGCGCGCGATCGCGGCCGCGCGCGGGCGCGCCGCGAGGCCGCACGGCCGACGGCCGCATCGTGCCGGCCGCCTCCCCGGCATTCCTGGCCGCCCAAGCCTTGCCGGCCGACCGCGACGACCGCGACGACGCGCCGGCCGAAACGACGAAACCCGCGAAGCGCGCCGCAAAATCCGCCTCGAAATCCGCTCCCAAGCCCGCTTCCAAGCCCGCCTCGAAGCCGGCCGCCGACGCATCCGCCGCGAAGGCCGCGCCGAAGCTCGTCAAAACCGCCGACAAGCTCGCGAAGCTCGGCTTGAAGCGCGACATCGATCTCGTCCTGCATCTGCCGATGCGCTACGAGGACGAGACGACGCTCACGCCGATCGGCGAGCTGCTGCCGGGCGAAATCGCGCAGGCGGAAGGCGTGGTGTTCGACAACGAGATCGCGTACCGGCCGCGCCGCCAATTGCTCGTGAAGCTGCGCGACGACGCGGGCGTCGAGCTCGTGCTGCGTTTCTTGAATTTCTACGGCTCGCAGGTCAAGCAGATGGCGGTCGGCCAGCGGCTGCGCGTGCGCGGCGACGTCCGCGGCGGCTTCTTCGGCCTGGAGATGGTGCATCCGACGGTGAAGCCCGTCGACGAGCACGCGCCGCTGCCGCAGGCGCTCACGCCCGTCTATCCGAGCACGGCGGGCGTGTCGCAGGCGTATCTGCGCAAGGCGATCGACAACGCGCTGACGCGCACGCCGCTGCCCGAGCTGCTGCCGGGCGAGATCGCGCGCGCGTACCTGAAGCCGCTCGACGTTCCGCCGCTCGCCGACGCGGTGCGCATCCTTCATCATCCGGGCGTCGGCGCGGACGAGACGGCGCTCATCGACGGCACGCACCCGGCGTGGACCCGCATCAAGTTCGACGAGCTGCTCGCGCAGCAGCTATCGCTCAAGCGCGCGCACGAGGCGCGCCGCACGCGCGCCGCGCCCGCGATGCCGCGCCGCGCGCGCGGCGACGGCGCGTCGCTGTCCGCGCGCCTGTACGCGGCGCTGCCGTTCACGCTGACGGGCGCGCAGGAGCGCGTCGTCGCCGAGATCGCGCACGACCTCACGCAGCCGCACCCGATGCAGCGGCTGCTGCAGGGCGACGTCGGCAGCGGCAAGACCGTCGTCGCGGCGCTCGCCGCCGCGCAGGCGATCGACGCCGGCTACCAGGCCGCGCTGATGGCGCCGACCGAAATCCTCGCCGAGCAGCACGCGCGCAAGCTGCGCGGCTGGCTCGAGCCGCTCGGCGTGTCGGTCGCATGGCTCGCCGGCAGCCTGAAGGTGAAGGACAAGCGCGCGGCGCTCGAGGCGGCCGCGCTCGGCACCGCGCAGCTCGTGATCGGCACGCACGCGATGATTCAGGACACGGTCGAATTCGCGCGGCTCGGGCTCGTGATCGTCGACGAGCAGCACCGCTTCGGCGTCGAGCAGCGGCTCGCGCTGCGCGCGAAGGCGGCGAACGCGGCCGACGGCGCGGCGGGCTTCCAGCCGCATCAGCTGATGATGTCGGCGACGCCGATTCCGCGCACGCTCGCGATGACGTACTACGCGGATCTCGACGTGTCGACGATCGACGAGCTGCCGCCCGGCCGCACGCCGATCCTGACCCGGCTCGTGGCGGACGCGCGCCGCGACGAGGTGATCGGCCGCGTGCGCGAGGCGGCGCTCGCGGGCCGCCAGGTGTACTGGGTGTGCCCGCTCATCGAGGAGAGCGAGACGCTGCAACTGCAGACGGCCGTCGAGACGTTCGAGACGCTCGTCGCCGCGCTGCCGGAGCTGAAGGTGGGGCTCGTGCACGGCCGGCTCGCGCCGGCGGAGAAGGCCGCGGTGATGGACGCGTTCTCGCGCAACGACGTGCAGTTGCTCGTCGCGACGACGGTGATCGAAGTCGGCGTCGACGTGCCGAACGCGTCGCTGATGGTGATCGAGCACGCCGAGCGCTTCGGGCTCGCGCAACTGCACCAGCTGCGCGGGCGGGTGGGGCGCGGCACCGCCGCGTCGGTGTGCGTGCTGATGTACAGCGGGCCGCTGTCGATCGCGGGCCGCGCGCGCCTGAAGACGATGCGCGAGACGACCGACGGCTTCGAGATCGCGCGCCGCGATCTGGAGATTCGCGGCCCCGGCGAGTTCCTCGGCGCGCGCCAGTCGGGCGCGGCGATGCTGCGCTTCGCGGATCTGGAAAACGACGGCTGGCTGATCGAGCCGGCGCGCGACGCGGCCGCGCGCCTCATCGCCGGCCATCCGGACGTCGTCGAGCAGCATCTGGCGCGTTGGCTCGGCGCGCGCGAGCAATACCTGAAGGCGTGAGCGCGCGGCTCGGGCGGCTGCCGTCACGCGGCGCGGCACGGCATGTTTTCGACGAAGGTTGGCGAATCGGCTCAACCGGTGTATAAATTTAATCTATCGTCATGAAATGATTGATTAACCCGCAATGACGCTTACCGAACTGAAGTACATCGTCGCGGTCGCGCGCGAACGCCATTTCGGCCGGGCCGCCGAAGCCTGTTTCGTCAGCCAGCCGACGCTCTCGGTGGCGATCAAGAAGCTGGAAGACGAGCTGAACGTGCAGATCTTCGAGCGCGGCGCGAGCGAAGTGAGCGTGACGCCGATCGGCGACCAGATCGTCACGCAGGCGCAGCGCGTGCTTGAGCAAACGTTCGCGATCAAGGAGATCGCGAAGCAGGGCAAAGATCCGCTCATCGGGCCGTTCCGGCTCGGCGTGATCTATACGATCGGGCCCTATCTGCTGCCCACGCTCGTCAAGCAGATGATCCGCCGCGTGCCGCAGATGCCGCTGATGCTGCAGGAGAACTACACGCTGAAGCTGCTCGAGCTGCTGAAGCAGGGCGAGATCGACGCGGCGATCATGGCGCTGCCGTTTCCCGAAACCGGCCTGATGGTGCGGCCGCTGTACGACGAGCCGTTCGTCGTCGCGCTGCCCGCCGGGCATCCGTGGGAGAAGCGCCGCAAGATCGACGCGGCCGATCTGAAGCAGGAGACGATGCTGCTGCTCGGCAACGGCCATTGCTTCCGCGACCACGTGCTCGGCGTGTGCCCGGAGCTGATGCATTTCTCGCAGACCGCGGACGGCATCCAGAAGACGTTCGAGGGCTCGTCGCTCGAGACAATCCGCCACATGGTCGCGAGCGGCGTCGGGATCACGGTGCTGCCGCGGATGTCGGTCTCCGAAGTGGGGCCGCATGCGAACGGCCCGGACGCGGATCTGCTGTCGTACGTGCCGTTCGAGGAGCCGGTGCCGGACCGGCGCGTCGTGCTCGTCTGGCGCAAGAGCTTCACGCGGATGCCGGCGATCGACGCGATCAGCGAGGCGATCACCGCGTGCGAGCTGCCCGGCGTGTCGAAGCTCGACATTCCGGCGACGGTGAACTGAGCCTTGAGCCGAATCGAGCGGAGCGCGGCGTGTGCGACACGCGCCGTGTCGCCGCGCCTGAACGGAGCCTCGCGGCTCCGTTTATTTTTGCCTATAACATAAATAAAATTTATTAACTTCAAAATTGCGATAGCTATATGTAAAATTTTTTGCATGGATCGGCGCGGCGTCGCCGGACGGTCAGCGCAAGCGTCAAAGGAGGATGTCATGATGCACTCGGCGAAGCAGCACCCGCGGCGGAACATTGCGCCGCGCATGACGGTCGTCAATCGTGCCAGGGCTGCCATCCGGAGCCTGCGTCCGATTGCGTTCGCCTACCTCGCGGACCGCGCGTACGGCAGCTGACCGCCGCCGCGCGCCGGCCCGCATGTCCGAACCATTCGCCGCGCCGTACGCAGGATGGATCAACCTGTTTCTTGCCCCGCAATGACGCTCCACGAACGGCGTCCGGCTTCGATGCCGGGCCGCACGGGTGGGCGTAGACGAACCAAGGAGAAATCGCATGTCGAATGAAGCGAAGTGCCCGTTCCATCACGCCGCAGGCGGCGGGACGTCGAACCGGGACTGGTGGCCCAATCAGCTCGACCTGAGCATCCTGCATCAGCACTCGTCGCTGTCCGATCCGATGGACAAGGATTTCGACTACGCGCAAGCGTTCGAGAAGCTGGACCTCGCTGCGGTGAAGCGCGATCTTCACGCGTTGATGACCACGTCGCAGGACTGGTGGCCGGCCGATTTCGGCCACTACGGCGGCCTGTTCATCCGCATGGCGTGGCACAGCGCGGGCACCTACCGCACGGCCGACGGCCGCGGCGGCGCGGGCGAAGGCCAGCAGCGCTTCGCGCCGCTCAACAGCTGGCCCGACAACGCGAATCTCGACAAGGCGCGCCGGCTGCTGTGGCCGATCAAGCAGAAGTACGGGCGCAGCATCTCGTGGGCCGACCTGCTGATTCTGACCGGCAACGTCGCGCTCGAATCGATGGGCTTCAAGACCTTCGGCTTCGCGGGCGGCCGCGCGGACACGTGGGAGCCCGAGGACGTCTATTGGGGCTCGGAGAAGATCTGGCTGGAACTGAGCGGCGGCCCGAGCAGCCGCTACTCGGGCGACCGCAACCTCGAAAACCCGCTCGCCGCCGTGCAGATGGGCCTCATCTACGTGAACCCGGAAGGCCCGGACGGCAACCCCGACCCGCTCGCCGCCGCGCGCGACATCCGCGAGACCTTCGCGCGGATGGCGATGAACGACGAAGAGACGGTCGCGCTGATCGCGGGCGGCCACACGTTCGGCAAGACGCACGGCGCGGGCCCCGCGTCGAACGTCGGCGCCGAGCCGGAAGCCGCGGGCATCGAGGAGCAGGGCCTCGGCTGGAAGAGCGCGTACGGCACGGGTAAGGGCCGCGACGCGATCACGAGCGGCCTGGAAGTCACGTGGACGACCACGCCGACGCAGTGGAGCAACAACTTCTTCGAGAACCTGTTCGGCTATGAATGGGAACTGACGAAGAGCCCGGCGGGCGCGCACCAGTGGGTCGCGAAAGACGCCGACGCGGTGATTCCCGATGCGTACGATCCGTCGAAGAAGCACCGGCCGACGATGCTGACGACCGACCTGTCGCTGCGCTTCGATCCCGCGTACGAAAAGATCTCGCGCCGCTTCCACGAGAACCCGGACCAGTTCGCCGACGCGTTCGCGCGCGCGTGGTTCAAGCTCACGCACCGCGACATGGGCCCGCGCGCGCGCTATCTCGGCCCGGAAGTGCCGGCCGAGGAACTGCTGTGGCAGGACCCGATTCCGGCCGTCGACCACCCGCTGATCGACGATGCCGACATCGCCGCGCTGAAGGCCAAGGTGCTCGCGTCGGGGCTGTCCGTGTCGCAGCTCGTGTCGACCGCGTGGGCGTCGGCGTCGACGTTCCGCGGCTCGGACAAGCGCGGCGGCGCGAACGGCGCGCGCATCCGCCTCGCGCCGCAGAAGGGCTGGGAAGCGAACCAGCCCGAGCAGCTCGCGAAGGTGCTCGCGACGCTCGAGGGCATCCAGCAGGCGTTCAACGCCGCGCAGCCGGGCGGCAAGAAGGTGTCGCTCGCCGATCTGATCGTGCTCGCCGGCTGCGCGGGCGTCGAGCAGGCTGCGAAGAACGCGGGCCACGCGGTGACGGTGCCGTTCGCGCCGGGCCGCATGGACGCGTCGCAGGAGCAGACCGACGTCGAAGCGATGGCCGTGCTCGAGCCGGTCGCGGACGGTTTCCGCAACTACCTGAAGGGCAAGTACACGGTGCCGGCGGAGGTGTTGCTCGTCGACAAGGCGCAACTGCTCACGCTGAGCGCGCCGCAGATGGCGGTGCTGCTGGGCGGGCTGCGCGTGCTCGGCGCGAACGTCGGGGGGAGCAAGCACGGCGTGTTTACCGCGCGTACCGAGGCGCTCACCAACGACTTCTTCGTGAACCTGCTCGACATGGGCACCGAGTGGAAGCCCGCGTCGGCCGCGAACGACGTGTTCGAAGGGCGCGACCGCGCGACGGGCGAAGTCAGGTGGACGGGCACGCGCGTCGACCTCGTGTTCGGCTCGAACTCGCAGCTGCGCGCGCTGGCCGAGGTCTACGGCAGCGCGGACGCCGAGGAGAAGTTCGTGCGCGATTTCGTGGCGGTCTGGAACAAGGTGATGAATCTCGACCGCTTCGACCTCGCGTGATCGCGGCGATGTGCCGCTGACGCGGCGACGCAACGGGAGACGGCCGGGCGCATGACCGGCCGTTTCTCCGCGGACCGCCGATTTCGCTTCAGGGAGGGATGATCATGACGCAAATGATTCTCGACAGGCGCGCGAGCGCCGTCGCGCTGCGGCGGCTCGTCGGCTTCGCGATCGCGGGCAGCGGCGCGGCCGTGCTGATCGCTCAGGCCGCGCGTCATCTCGCGGCGGCCGCGGGCGGTTGAGCGCGCATCCGTTTCGCGCAAATTGCGCGATCGCGAACTAGGCTAAACTGGCGCGGCCCGAACGCGCGCGGCGCGCACACGTGCAGCATGCCGCCGGCACGCTCGTCGCACATGCACGTCGCATACGCGCATGCCTGATACGCGCATGTCGCATACGCGCACGTCGCGTTCGGCATGCGGATCTTTCGATGCATTTTCGCCGGTTCGAACCATCGGACAAGGAGTCTCGAGGATGGCCAAGAAAAGCAACGCAACCCAGATCAACATCGGCATCAGTGACAAGGATCGCAAGAAAATCGCGGAAGGGCTGTCCCGCCTGCTCGCCGATACGTACACGCTCTACCTGAAGACGCACAACTTCCACTGGAACGTGACGGGCCCGATGTTCAACACGCTGCACCTGATGTTCGAGGAGCAGTACAACGAGCTGTGGCTCGCCGTCGATCTCGTCGCGGAGCGCATCCGCACGCTCGGCGTCGTCGCGCCGGGCACGTATCGCGAATTCGCGAAACTGACGTCGATTCCGGAAGCGGACGGCGTGCCGGCCGCCGAGGACATGATCCGCCAGCTCGTCGAAGGGCACGAGGCCGTCGTGCGCACCGCGCGCGCGATCTTCCCGGACGCCGACGCGGCCAGCGACGAGCCGACCGCCGATCTGCTGACGCAGCGCCTGCAGACGCACGAGAAGACCGCGTGGATGTTGCGCTCGCTGCTTGCGTGAGCGAGCGGCGCGCGGCGGTGCCGCCGCCGCTTCGAGCGCCGTGGCGCGGGTCTTTTTCCTGAGTCGGTCGATTTGACGCAAGCCTCCCGCGGCCTGGCCGCGAGAGGCTTTTTCACATGTGGCGCGCCGGGTGATTCCGCCACGCCCGCGCGCGTACGCGGCCCGGTCTGGGCCGGCGCTCGCGCGGCGATTGGCGAGCCGCGCGGACGGTTTTAGAATGCAACTTATTGTCCGCGGCACGCACGGTTTGCCGCCGCGCGCCGCGACGCATTTTTTTCGATTCCCGCAAGCCATGGCCCGACGTAGAGACATGAGCGCCGATGCCTGCCCCGTCGCGCGCGCGGTGGACGCGGTCGGCGATCGCTGGTCGCTCCTCATCGTGCGCGACGCGTTCGACGGCGTGCGCCGCTTCACCGAGTTCCAGCGCAGCCTCGGCATCGCGCGCAACATGCTCGCCGACCGGCTGAAGACGCTCGTCGATTCGGGCGTGCTCGCGGCGGCGCCCGCGTCCGACGGCTCCGCGCACCACGAGTACGTGCTGACCGACAAGGGGCGCGCGCTCTTTCCGGTCGTCGTCGCGCTGCGGCAGTGGGGCGAGGCGCGGCTGTTCGCGGCGGACGAGCCGCGTTCGCGTCTCGTCGAGCGGCGCAGCGGCCGGCCCGTCGCCGCGATGGCGCCGCGCACGCACGGCGGGCGCGTGCTGCGGCCGGAAGACGCGTTCGTCGACAAGCTCGGCACGGACGACGAGCGTTAGTCGACGAACGCCAGCGGTCGCGCGGAGAGGCGCAGCGCCGTGCGGCGCGCGAGCGAGTTCGGCGCGTGCGCGCTCGCTCGGCGCGCGGTCGTCGCGCCGATCACCACGCAGCTTGCCGCGCCGACGAAGCACGACATCGATGCGCCCGCGCGTTTGCCGCCTTTCCGTCTCGAGCGAAGCCGCCGAGCCGCGCGCAGGTGCGAGCGCGAGCACGAGCACGAGCGGAAGGAACGATAAAAAAGGGCAATAGCGCAGCTCCCGCGTTTTTGCCGCAAATCCCGCACGGTTCTACAATGCCGGGGTTACGTTCCCGGGCTCGCCGCCCGTTTGCCCCGATGCTCGCCCGTTTTCCTCTCTATTTGCGGCTGATCCGGATGGACAAGCCGATCGGCAGCCTGCTGCTGCTCTGGCCGACGCTCAACGCGCTGTGGATCGCGTCCGACGGCCGCCCGGCGCCGTCGCTCGTCTTCATCTTCGTGCTCGGCACGCTGCTGATGCGCTCGGCCGGCTGCGCGATCAACGATTACGCGGACCGCGATTTCGATCGCCACGTGAAGCGCACCGCCGACCGGCCGCTCACGTCGGGCAAGATCCGCGCATGGGAGGCGGTCGCGATCGCGGTTGGCCTCGCGCTCGTGTCGTTCCTGCTGATCCTGCCGCTCAATGCGCTGACGAAGGAGTTGTCGGTCGTCGCGGTGGTCGTCGCGGCGACCTATCCGTTCATGAAGCGTTTTTTCGCGATTCCGCAGGCGTACCTCGGCATCGCGTTCGGCTTCGGGATTCCGATGGCGTTCGCGGCCGTGCAGGACACGGTGCCGGCGATCGCATGGGCGATGCTGGCGGCCAACGTGCTCTGGTCGGTCGCGTATGACACCGCGTACGCGATGGTCGATCGCGACGACGACTTGAAGATCGGCATGCGTACGTCGGCGATCACGTTCGGCCGCCATGACGTGCTCGCGATCATGCTCTGCTACGCGGGGATGCTCGGCATCTACGCGTGGCTCGGCGCGACGCTGCGCTTCGGCTGGCCGTACTGGGCGGGCTGGGCCGCGGCGGCCGGCTGCTCGATCTATCACTACACGCTGATCAAGGACCGCGAGCGGATGGCGTGCTTCGCGGCGTTCCGGCACAACAACTGGCTGGGCGGCGTGCTGTTCGCGGGGATCGCCGCGCATTACGCGCTCGCTGCGCTGTAGGCGTCGCGACGGCGGCGGCTTGGCCGTCGTCCGGCGGAGAAGGGAGAGCGGCCGTCGGGCCGCTTTCTTTTTATGTGCCGAAACCGTGCGCGAAGGCCGCCCTTGCGCGCGAGCTGCGTGAGCGCTTGCGCGCAAGGGCGCACGCGTTGCGTTCGCGAGCGCGATCACGCGGCCATGCCGCCGCGTGCGGGTACAGGCTGGAGCCGAAGCCGAAGCCGAAGCCGAAGCTGGAGCCGGAGCCGGAGCCGGAGCCGGAGTCGAAGCCGATGTCGAAGTCGAAGTCGAAGCCGGAGCCGGAGCCGGAGCCGGAGCCGAAGCCGGAGCCGAAGCCGAAGCCGAAGCCGAAGCCGAAGCCGGAGCCGAAGCCGAAGCCGAAGCCCTTTGCGACGCCCGAATCCCACTTCGTGTCTATGTCTTCGTGCTTCATGAGACGCGCTTGCCGACGTTCGCGCGGCATTGACGATCGGTGATCGCATCGCATCGCGCCGCGCCGCGTCGCGTCCTCCGCATCCTCCGCATCCTCCGCATCCTCCGCGCGGATTCGTCGGCGTGCGGCACGACACCCGTTTCAATTCGGCGAACGTTCCGCGCCCGGCCGGACCGGATAGGGCACCGGCATTCCGGCCACATGCGATCGAACGTTCTCGAGCGCCATTCTGGCTACCGCCTGCTGCGCTTCCAGCGTTTCCGCGGCGACGTGCGGCGTCAGGATGACGTTCGGCAGGCGGCGCAACGCTTCGCCGACGTTCGGTTCGTCGGCGAACACGTCGAGTCCGGCCCAGCCGAGTCGCCGTTCGGCCAGCGCGCCGGCCAGCGCGGCTTCGTCGACGAGCGAGCCGCGCGCGATGTTGACGAGGGCGCCGGCCGGCCCGATCGCGCCGATGACGTCGCGGCCGACGAGGCCGCGGTTATGCTCGTCGGCGCGGCACGCGACGACGAGATGATCGGCCCAATGCGCGAGGTCGAGCGCGGTGGAAAAGAACGTGAGGCCCGATTCGGGCTTCGCCCGCAGTGCGGTGTACCCGACTTGCGCCTCCATCGCGACGAGCCGCGCCGCGATCCGCCGCCCGATCGCGCCGAGCCCGACGATTCCCACGCGCGCGCCGGCAATGCCGCGTCCGCGCGGGAAGGGAATCGGGCGCGCGACGCGCCAGTTTCCGTCGGCGACGAAGCGATGCAGCGCCGGAAGCTGCCGCACGCACGCCGATAGCAGGCAGATCGCGAATTCCGCGACGGCCGACGCGTTCGCGTCGGGGCAGTGCGCGACGACGATCCCGCGATCGCGCGCGGCGGGGAGATCGACGCCTTCGAACCCCGAGCCGCAGCAGCAGATCATCGACAGGTTCGGCAGCCGCGCCATCGCGTCCCGGCTCGCGCCGATCCGGCCGACCGTCAGCAGCACGTTTGCCTGCTCGGCGCCGCGCAGGTCCGCGCGCGGCGCCGACAGATCGACCGGGCCCGCGACCGGAAACTCGCGTCGAACGGCGTCGAGGGTGACGTCTGGCGTGCAGACGGTGGCGAGGATGCCGGGGGGCGGAGCGGCTTTCATCGTTCGGGGCCTCATGCGCCGATGCAGACCGCACCGGCCGCGATCACGACGCATGAAACGAAGCGCTTCGCCGTGACCTGCTCGTTCAGGAAGATCCGGCCGATCAGCACGGCGAACACGACGCTCGTTTCCCGGATCGCGGATACGGCGCCCATCGCGCCGAATTGCATCGCCCAGACGACGATGCCGTACGCGACGATCGACACGATGCCGCCGACGACCGACGAGCCGATGTCGATTCGCGGCGCGCTCAGCGCGCGCGGGCCGCGGGCCGCCACGAACACGGCGGGCATCAGTGCGTAGAACACGAAGGTCCACGCGACGTACGAGACCGAATTGCCGGACAGGCGCACGCCGATGCCGTCGATGACGGTGTACAGCGCGATCGTGACGCCCGTCATGAGCGCTGCCGCCGCGTTCGCATACGACACCTTGCTGCGCTGCCACGCGAGACTGACGATGCCGGCCGAAACGAGCGCGATGCCGATCAGGTGGAGCGCGCCGAGGCGCTCGCCCGCGAAGAGCGCCGCGCCGAGCGTGACGAGAAGCGGAGACGAGCCGCGGGCGATCGGATAAGCCTCGCCGAGATCGCCGCGCCGGTACGCATAGACGAGGCTCAGGTTGTAGCCGATGTGCACGATGCCCGAAGCGACGACGTACGGCCAGGACGGCGCGGCGGGAGCGGGCAGGAACGCGACGAAGGCGATCGCGACGGCGGCGATGCCGATGCTCATCCACGTCATCGACAGGAAGCGGTCTCGATTGCCGTGCAGAATCGCATTCCATGACGCGTGCAGCAATGCTGCGAGCAACACCAGGCCACCGACATAACTGATCATTTCGCCGATCCGAAATTGGGACAACGACAGGGATCGCTTCACTCTAATTGATGATTGTCCGGCCAGTCAAACGGCCCGTCGATATAGCGCTTTCGGCCAATTTCGCGGACCGGCGGACCGCATTTACACCATGCCGGAAGCCATCGCTTTCAGCACGGCGAGATGCCTCGATTGAACGTCGAATTTCGCCATCAATTTTTTCACGTGATAAAGCACGCCGTTTTCCGATATGCCGAGGATCATCGCGATTTCCCAGCTCGATTTTCCGGCGGCGATCCATTTCAGGCATTCGAGCTCGCGATGCGTCAGCGGCGCGCTCGGCTCGTGGTCCGGCCGGTTCGAGACGCGCTCGATGCCTTCGCGCACGAATGCGGCGGCGAGCGCGCCTTGAGCGAGAACCGTCGGCGCGTATTTCGCGGACAGGCTCTTCGATCGGGCGGCCGCGCGCGACGCGAGACTCAATACGCTCACGTCGCCGTGCGCCGAATGAACCGGAAAGCTCACGCCCGCGACGAGCCCGTGTTCGCGCGCATCGACCATGAATTCCCGCTGCTCGCGCGAATCGCAGATGCCGTCGTGCCACTGCAGCGGAATCACGCGGCGTACGCAATGCAGCACGATCGGGTCGATCCGGATATAGCCGGCGGATTTGTATTTTTCTCGCCACGCGGCGGGAAAATCCGAAATCGTCCTGACCGGGTTTTCCTCTTTTCCGATGTCGGTAAGCGCGCCGTAAAAGAAATAGTCGAATCCGAGTTTCACCGTGATTCTGGAGAGGATGTCGTGGATATCGCGCTCCGTTCGCGCGGACGACGTTTGTTCGAGAATATCCAGCGTCAATATCGCGTGTCTCATGATGGTTCACCGGAAACGGATGGCCGATAACGGATGGCCGATAACGGATGGCCGATAGCGAATGACCGATAACGAACGGCGGACGGCCGACGGCCGATTTCAGGCGGGGGGCGGCGTTCGCGCGCCCGCGCGCCGCGCGCGGCGTGGCTGTGCCGCGCTCGGCGCGAACGGCGCGATGAACTCGGACATGCGCAGAACGAGTTCGTCGATGTCGGCATCGTCGAGTTCTCCGATCACGCCGACCCGGAACGAATCCGGATTCGAGTGCTTGGTCGGATAGATTTCGAGCCCGCGCTCGAACAGGTATTGCTCGAGCGCGGCGATGCGGCCGCGAACGTGCGGCGGCGTCGCGAACGTGGTGATGATCGGCGCGCGGTGCGCGGCGTCGATGATGGGCACGACGCCGACGCGCGCGAGCCCGTTGACGAGCCGCTGCGCGCGCCGCCGATACGACGCGAGGCGCGCGGGCTGCCCGCCTGCCGCATCGTATTCGTCGATCGCCCGATCGAGCGCGAGCATGATCTGGACGGGCGGCGTGAAGCGCCACTGAGCGTTCGATTCGAGCGCGCGATGTTGCGCGAGCAGATCGAGACTCAGCGTGCGCGGGCGGGGGCGGCGCGCGAGCGCGGGCTCGTCGGCGATCACGAAGCCGAGGCCGGGCAGCCCGTGAAGACACTTGTTCGACGACAGCGCGAGCGCCGCGAGCGTGCGTCCGGCGAAATCGAGCGGATAGGCGCCGAACGTGCTGATCGCATCGAGCAGCACGCGGCGGCCATGCCGCGCGGCGAGCGCGACGAGGCCCGCGACGTCGTTGAGCACGCCGAGCGCCGTCTCGAAGTGAACGGCCGCGACATGCGTGACGTGCGGACTCGCGTCGAGCGCGCGCTCGACGCGCGACAGATCGAAGCGCGCGGCGTGGTCGCACGCGAGCACGTCGTGCCGGATGCCGTGTATCCGGCATATCTGCGTCATCCGCTCACTGTAGGCGCCGTTCTCGACGATCAGCACGTGATCGTCGTCGGCGAGCAGGCTGCACAGCATCGCTTCGACGGCGAACGTTCCGCTGCCCTGGAGCGGCACCGCGCTGTAGCCGCCGCCGCACCCGGCGATGCGCGCGATCTTCGCGCGCAGGCGTGCCGTGAGCGCCGCCGCGGGCGGGCTGCGCGAGCCGAGATCGATCGCGGCCGCGGCGCGCACCGCATCCGACGTCGTGAGCGGGCCCGGCGTGAAGAGGCGGTGCCGGGCCGCGTGCGCGCGCGGCGGCCCGCCGGCGGCATCGTTCATTTCGGCGCCTCCCGGATCGCGCTGTGTTGCGTCGGCGTGGCCACGTGGAAGATCGGGTTGTCCGGGCTGCTGCGTTTCTCGCGGTAGTACAGCTCGTACAGGTCGCCTTCGCTCGCGGGATTGAACGTGAAGAACAGCATGCGGCGCATCGAATCCGACCGGTTCGCGTCGGAGCGGTGCGGCACGTACGAATCGAACAGGATCACGTCGCCCGGCTGCGCTTCGACGAGCGTCCACGTCATCCGGGCGGCGAGCTCGTCGACGATGTCGCCGTTGCGCGCTCCGCCGTCGTAGCTCGGCAGCTCGGCGAGCATGCCGCGCGGCGTGTGCGCCGACGGCGCGCCGGCCCGTGCGCCGCCGCGCGCGTCGGCCATCTCGAGGCCGCCGTTCGCCGCGACCGCGGGATCGAGCGCGAGCGCGGCCGTGACCTGATAGCGGGTCGGGAAATGGCGATAGGCGGTGATGTCCTGATGCGCGGTGAACGCGCCGCCGCCCGGCAGTTTCAGGTTGCACTTGTCCTTGAACAGCGACACGGGCTCGCCGAGCACGCGTTCGATCAGTTGCGCGAGGCGCGGAACGAGCGACTGCCTCACGTAGGCGGATGCCCCGGCCAGGTATTCGAAGCGGCACAGCGTGTGCGGATCGGCGCGTTCGGCGACCGCGATGACGGCGCCGGCTTCGGCGGGCGCGCCTGGATTCTCGATGAGGCGGCGCGCGGCCTGCGACGCCAGTCGATCGTATTCCGCTTCGACGCGCGACAGATCGATCCGCGTGGCGCGATGCGGCAGGCGGACGTAGCCGCGCTCGTGAAAGGAATCGCGCAGTGTAGTCATCGAAGTGGCCTTTGGAGTCGAGATCTCGATCGAAAAGCGGCGGCCGGCTCAGCCGCGCGTCGTCTTCAAGCCGTGTGCCGCATCCGTTCGAGCGCCTGCTCGAATGCCTGTTGCTGGGTGCATAGAACGAGGCGCACGTGGTTGTCGCCGAGCTTGCCGTAGGCCGAGCCGGGCACGACCGCCACCTTGCGCGCCTCGAGGAGGAAGCGCGCGACTTCGTCGCCGATCGGCACGCCGCTGCGGCGGAAGGCGGCCGGGAGTCGCTCGTAGTAGCCGCTCACGTCCGGGAACAAGAACATCGCGCCGAGCGGGCGGCGCGTCCATCGATAGCCGGCGTCGGACGACAGGCGCTCGAGCGCCGCGACGTTGCGCGCGCGCAGATCGGCGACAGTTTGCGCGAGCCAGCCGTCGCGCTTCGGGTCGCCGATGACGCGCGTCGCGATGCGCTCGTACTGGATGTTGACGCCGAGGTACAGGTAGTCGTGCGCTTTCGCCGCCTGATCGATGACGTGAGCCGGCGCGACCATCCAGCCGATCCGCAGCCCGGGCAGGCCGAATTTCTTCGAGAAGCTGTTGATGAGGATCGCGTTGCGCGCGAGCGGCTCGAACGTGCTCGCCGGCGCGTGCGGCCGCTCGAAATGCATCACGTCGTAGACCTCGTCGTGAATGACCCAGGTGCCGTGCTTGTCGGCCACTTCGGCGATGCGTCGCCAGTCCTCGCCGCTCGCCACGTAGCCCGTCGGGTTCTCGGGCGAGTTCACGATGAACGCCTTCGCGCCGGCGAACGGCGCATCGTCCGCGAGGCTGTTCGCGTATTCGTGCTGCGCAGGCTCCCGGCGCAGGCGGCGCGGCACGCGATCGAGCGTCGCGACGGCGCGTGCGTACAGCTGATACGAGGGATCGCTGACGATCACCGGATCGCCGGGCGCCGACGTCACGAGCAGCGCGAGCGCAATCGCCTCGACGCCGCCGTGCGTCGCCATGATCTCGCGCTCCGGATCGAGCAGCAGTCCGTAGCGGTCGCGATACCAGCCGGCGATCGCCTCGCGCAGCGCGAGGCTGCCGCGCGGATTCTCGTAGCGCTTCGACGCGTCGAGGAACGCGTTGAGCGACAGGTCCTCGCGGGCGATGTCGTCGAGCAGATGCGCGGGCGGACCGAACACGGGCTCGCCGAAGCTCAGGTTCGCGATCTGCGGATCGGCCTTCGCGCGCAGCGAAATGGCCTTCGACGCATAGACGTCCATGTCGACGAGGACGGGATTCAGCGCCGTCGGAAAGACATCGGAAGAAATTCGCTTGGTTTGCATGGTGCGCTCACGTTCGTGGTGATGGGACGAGGGCCGGTGCCGCCGGGAGGCGCGGCGCCGGCCGATGGTTCGCAACGCGGGACGGCGGCGCGGCTGCCTGGCGCTGGCCGTATGCCCCGCCAACGCCGGATGGATGCCCGCCAGGCAGACCGGCGCGCCCGCCCGGCGCAACGGGTGCCCGGGCGCCCGGGCCGATTCGGCGGCGAGCGGGCCGCCAGGCCGCATCGCTTCGCGCGTCGCCGATGCGCTCGACGCCGCGGCGAACGCGTCGCATTGCCCGCCATGTCGCATCGCGCGCGGGCTTGGGCTACGCCGCATCGGGCTCCGTTGCTTGCCGCTTCGGCGAAATCGCACGAATCACGCGAATCACGCGGCGAGATACTTGTGCTCGGCGGCCTGCACTTCGAATTCGCCGGTGAGCTCGAAGATGTCGTTCAGCGTCGCGATTTCGTGCTCGATCCCGGCCACGGTCTGGCTCTCGTAGATCGCGCGCGTCACCCGTCGCATGTTGGTCACGGACGCGCGCAGGCTGTGATTGGCCCAGATCACGGCCGATACGCGCGCGTCGCGGAACGCGGACGTCGGCGTCTTGTAGTACTTCGTCGGCACGATGACGATCGGGGCGCGCTGCGACCATTGGGTGCAGAAGTCGAGAATCTCTTGCCCGTCGGCCTTCTTCGAATGGATCAGCACCGCGTCGGCGCCCGCGTCGCAATATGCGTCGGCGCGCCGCAGCGCCTCTTCCATCGGGCAGCCGCTGACGAGCGCCTCGATTCGCGCCACGACGCAGAAATCCGAATCGGTCTGACTGTCCTTCGCCGCGCGCAGCTTGCCGCAGAATTCCGCGATGTCCGCGAGGTCCTGGCCCGAGCCGAGGAACGAATTCATCTTCGGGAAGAGCTTGTCTTCGAGGCAAACGCCGGCGATGCCGAGCTGCGAGAGCTTCTTGACGAGCCGTCGCACGTTGTTGAAGTTGCCGAAGCCGGTGTCGCCGTCGAGCAGGATCGGCACGGACGTGTGGTCGGCCATGAATTCGACGACGTCGACGACCTGGGTCCACGACGCTTCGTTGCGGTCGGTCAGCCCGAGCGATGCGGAGATCGACAGGCCCGAGCCCCAGATCGCCTTGAAGCCGACTTCCTCGGCGATTTTCGCGCTCAGCGCGTTGTGCGCCTCCATGAAGAACTCCAGCTCTTTTCCGAAAATCAGTTCCTTCAGGACGCGTGCTTTTGTCTTTGTCATGGATTCACCTTTCCTAGCGTTTGCCGAGCAACGGATGCCGATCAACAGCAATAGGTCGACACGCCGTGGGGAGGGCCGGATGCAATGAGTCGATTCGAAATTATCGAATGCCATTGTCCATTTTGGATTTCATTAGACATCGTTTTGTCACAATTAAAAACTACAAGAAGATGTAGGTGGAAGGCGCGGAAATGTAATGTGTACAGGCGCGATGGGCGGTGCGAAGTAGAAATTTCCGGTTTTGAACGAAATCGACGAATGTCTCGATCGGTGAAATATCGGGGTTTTGGCGTTTGACCCCGATCTTGGCGATTTTTATTTTTCGGCCGGAAATTTAATCGATTGTCATTCGATCGGGAGTCGACGATTCGTGTGGCGGAATATGTCGATAAAGCAAAAAAATTTATTAAAAATCGACGGCGTGATGCATTTTAATTGGGCCGAAAATATCAATTGCCTCGGTGGCGGCGCTTTGAAGCGTGAACCGAAAGCGTGCGCGGGGCGTCGGAATCGGATGCCCGCGATGGCATCGCGGACATCGCCGGAACGTGCGCGCGGGGAGGGCGAGCCCGGTGCGGTCGCGTCGCGATCGTTCGGCATTCCGGGTGCGTTGCTGCGATGCGTCGCGAGCGGCCGCTGCCGCGGGCGGTGCGGCTGCGCGGGCCGCGCGCGTCACGTGGCGCGCGGCCCGCGCCGTGAGATCGATCGCGGGCCGATGCCGAGCGCCCGATCGATGCGGTGACCGATGTGCGGCGGCGCAACGAACAAGTTGCTGCCGGCACGAGGGCGAAAGGCGGAAGGTTGCGGCATACGAGGAACCGCGCGTCGGCTGCTCGTCGCGCGCGAGTATGCCGGCGGGCACACGTTCGAACAGTGAGACCGACCCTTCAAGCGTCGACCTTTCGAAATGGGGCGCAGGCGCCGCCCGACGGCCGAACCGGGGCGCGGCGGATCGCGCCCCGGTTCGGCGAGCACGGGTTACGCCGCGCCGAGCTCGTCGCCCATTTCCTTCGCGCGCGCCTGCGCGGCGAGCACGCCGCGCACGATCGCATCCTTCACGCCCTGCGCGTCGAACGACGCGAGCGCGGCCGCCGTCGTGCCGCCCTTCGACGTCACGCGCTCGCGCAGCACGCTCGCGGGCTCGCCCGACTGCACCGCGAGTTGCGCGGCGCCCGCGAACGTCGCGACCGCGAGCGCGCGGCCCTGTGCGTCGTTCATGCCGAGCTGGCGCGCCGCTTCCTGCAGCGCCTCGATGAAATAGAACACGTACGCGGGGCCGCTGCCGGAGATCGCGGTCACGGCGTCGAGCTGCGATTCTTCGTCGAACCAGACGGTCTCGCCGACCGCGCCGAGCACCTTCGACGCGAGGTCGCGGCCCGCCGCGTCGACGTCCGGCGGCGCGGACAGCCCGGTCACGCCGAGACCGACGAGCGCCGGCGTGTTCGGCATCGTGCGCACGACGCGCGGATAGCCGCCGAGCCAGCGCGACAAGTCCGCGCCGCGAATGCCAGCCGCGATGCTGACGACGAGCTGCGTCGACAGATGCGGCGCGAGTGCCGCCGCGACGTCCTTCAGCACTTGCGGTTTCACCGCGAGCACGATCGCGTCGTAGCCGGCGAGCGCGGCGTCGATCGCGGCCGCCGTGCGCACACCGAATTGCGCTTGCGCGCGCTGGCGCGCGTCTTCGTTGACGTCGACGGCGAGCAGGCCGCTTGCCGCGACACCGCGCTTGACGAGTCCGCCGATCAACGCGGCGGCCATGTTGCCGCCGCCGATGAATGCGATTTTCATGATGAATGAGGCCGTTGAGAAAGAAGTGACGGGTTCAGTGAGCGTAATCGCGCGCGCCGAAGATCGCGGTGCCGATCCGCACGATCGTCGCGCCTTCGGCGACCGCGGCTTCGAGATCGTCCGACATGCCCATCGACAGCGTGTCGAGCGCGAGGCCCTCGGCGCGCAACTGGTCAAAGAGCGCGCGCAGCGCGCGGTGCGGCGCGCGCTTCGCTTCGTCGTCGTGCGCGGGCTCGGGGATCGCCATCAGCCCGCGCAGCCGCAACGCGGGCAGCGCGGCGATCGCGCGTGCGAGCCCGGCGGCGTCGGCGGGCGCGACGCCGCTCTTCGATGCCTCGCCGCTGATGTTCACCTGCACGCAGACGTTCAGGGGCGGCAGATGCGCGGGCCGCTGCTCGGACAGGCGCTGCGCGATCTTCAGCCGGTCGATCGCGTGCACCCAGTCGAAGCGCTCGGCGACGGGGCGCGTCTTGTTCGATTGCAGCGGGCCGATGAAATGCCATTCGAGCTCGGCGCGCAGATCGGCGAGCGAATCGATCTTGTCGATCGACTCCTGCACGTAGTTCTCGCCGAACGCGCGCTGGCCGGCCGCGTGCGCGGCGCGCACCGCGTCGGCCGGAAACGTCTTCGACACCGCGAGCAGCGTGACCGCGCGCGGCTCGCGTCCGGCCGCGCGGGCGGCGTCTTCGATGCGGCGGTGAACGGAGGCGAGGCGGGCGGCGAGATCGGACATGGCAGGGCGAACGAAACTTGAGGCGCGCGTCGGGCGGCGTGCCGCTGCGCGCGGAGGATGCGGGAATTATACGGACAACCGGCGGACAACCGGCGGACAACCGGCGGACAACCGGTGCGCAGCCGGCGCGCGCGAAGCGGCGTGCGCGCGCCGCGCGGCGTCAGCCGTAAAGCAGGTTCTCGACGAGCTGCACCCAGTGCACGACGGGCACCTGCGTGCCGCTTTGCAGATGCGCGATGCAGCCGATGTTCGCCGACACGATCATCTGCGGCTCGGTCGCCTGCAGCTTCGCGAGCTTCTGCTTGCGCAGCTTGTACGCGAGCGACGGCTGCGTGAGCGAATAGGTGCCCGCCGAGCCGCAGCACAGATGGCTGTCGGCGGGCAGGCGCACCTCGATGCCGAGCGCCTCCAGCAGCCGCTCGACCTTGCCGCGCAACTGCTGGCCGTGCTGCAGCGTGCACGGCGGATGGTAGGCGACCGTGTGGATTCCGCGCCGGCGCGTGAGCGCGATCAGCTCGGCCTCGAAGCCGCCGAGCAGCTCGGACAGGTCCTTCGTCAGCCCGACGATGCGGCGCGCCTTGTCCGCGTACGCCGCATCGCCGCGCAGCAGGTGCGCGTATTCGAGCACCGTCGCGCCGCAGCCGGACGCGTTCATCACGATCGCCTCGACGCCGCGCTCGACGTGCGGCCACCACGCGTCGATGTTGCGGCGCGCGTCGTCGAGCGCCTCGTCGTGATAGCCGAGGTGCAGCCGGATCGCGCCGCAGCAGCCGGCCTCCGGCGCGACCACGGTTTCGATGCCGAGCGCGTCGAGCACGCGCGCGGTCGCGATGTTGATGTTGGGCATCATCGACGGCTGCACGCAGCCCGCGAGCATCAGCACGCGGCGCTCGCGCGGCGCGCTCGGCCACGCGAGCAGGCGCGCGCGCGGCGGCACCTTGTCGCGCAGCCGCTTCGGCAACAGCGGCCGCACGTGCTGGCCGAGCCGCATGACGGGCGCGAACACGGCGGCGTTCGGCACGAAGCTCGCGAGCAGCCGGCGCACGATTCGCTGCGACAGCGGCCGCGGCACCTTCGCCTCGACGACCTTGCGGCCGATGTCGACGAGCCGGCCGTACTCGACGCCCGACGGGCAGGTCGTCTCGCAACTGCGGCAGGTGAGGCAGCGGTCCAGATGCTGCTGCGTGCTGCGGGTGACTTCCGCGCCTTCGAGCATCTGCTTGATCAGATAGATGCGCCCGCGCGGGCCGTCGAGCTCGTCGCCGAGCAGCTGATAGGTCGGGCAGGTCGCGGTGCAGAAGCCGCAGTGCACGCACTTGCGCAGGATCGCGTCGGCATCTTCGCCGTCGGGCGTATGGCGGATGAAATCGGCGAGGTTCGTCTGCATCGGGCTTTAGAGATCGGGGTAGAGCCGGCCGCGGTTGAAGATGCGCGCCGGATCGAACGCAGTCTTCAGCCCGCGGTGAATTTTCATCAGCGGCGCGGGCAGCGGCGTGAACACGCCCGCGCTTTTGTCGTAGCTTTCGCTCGCGCGAAAGAGCGTCGCGTGGCCGCCTGCCTGCTTCGCGCTCATCCGCACCGTCTGCGCATCGGCATCGGTGATCCACCAGCGCTGCGCGCCGCCCCATTCCATCATCTGCGTGCCCGGCAGATGCATCGGCTCGGTGATCGACGGCAGCGACAGGCGCCACAGCGCGTGCCCCGGCGCGAGCGACGAGAAGAACGGATCGTTCTGCTCGCGCACGCCTTCCCAGAAGCGCTCGGCCTCGACAGCGTCGACGGCCTCGCCGCCGAGCGCGTTCTTCGCGCTCTTCACGGCCGCTTCCGCGCCGGACAGCCGCAGCACGAGCGTGCCGTAGCGCCACGCGCTCGCCGACAGCGGGAACGGGCGGCCCGCCCATTCGTTGAGCTTGCGCACCGCGTCGGTCGCGCTCATGTCGAACTTCAGCGTGACTTCGGCGGCGGGAATCGGCAGCACCTTGATCGACAGATCGAGCATCAGGCCGAGCGTGCCGAGCGAGCCCGCCATCAGCCGCGACACGTCGTAGCCCGCGACGTTCTTCACGACCTGCCCGCCGAAGCGCAGCATGTCGCCGCGCCCGTTCAGGATCGTCACGCCGAGCACGAAATCGCGCGGCGCGCCCGTCGTCGCGCGGCGCGGGCCGGCGAGACCCGCCGCGACCGCGCCGCCGATCGTCGCGCCGCGCCCGAAGTGCGGCGGCTCGAACGGCAGCATCTGGCCGCGCTCGGCGAGCGTCGCCTCGAGCTCGGCGAGCGACGTGCCCGCGCGCGCGGTGACGACGAGCTCGGCCGGGTCGTACGACACGAGGCCGTGATGCGCGCGCGCGTCGAGGATTTCTCCGTCGAGCGCCTGGCCGTACCAGTCCTTCGTGCCGCCGCCGCGTATGCGCAGCGCGCGGCCGCTCGCCGCGGCTTCGCGGATGCGCGCGGCCCACCCCGCGACGATGTCGTCCTCTTCCATGGCGTTGTGTTTCGTTGTTCGTTTCGGTCGATTTTACCGGGGCTGCGCGATCGTACAGTCGGGCGAACCCCTTAGGCCGCGCGGCGGCCTCAGAAGCGCGGCAGGTCCGGATGCGGCAGCAGCCCGCCGCGCACGTGCATGCGCCCGTATTCGGCGCAGCGCGCGCGGGTCGGAATTCCCTTGTCCGGATTCAGCAGCTCGGGCGGATCGAACGCGCGCTTGACGGCGAAGAACGCGTCGCATTCCTCGCGCGAGAATTGCACGCACATCGAATTCAGCTTCTCGACGCCGACGCCGTGCTCGCCCGTCACCGTGCCGCCGAATTCGACGCACGTCTCGAGGATGTCCGCGCCGAATTCCTCCGCGCGGTGCAGCTCGTCGGGATCGTTCGCGTTGAACAGGATGAGCGGGTGCATGTTGCCGTCGCCCGCGTGAAACACGTTGATGCAGCGCAGCCCGTATTTCGTCTCCATCTGCTCGATGCGCGCGAGAAGCGGCCCGATCGCGCGGCGCGGCACCGTGCCGTCCATGCAGTAATAGTCGGGCGAAATGCGGCCCGCGGCCGGGAACGCGTTCTTGCGGCCCGACCAGAAGCGCAGCCGCTCGGCCTCGCTGCGCGACACCTGGATGCGCGTCGCGCCGTGCTCGCGCAGCACCGCGGTCATCCGCACGATTTCCTCGGCGACTTCCTCCGGCGTGCCGTCCGATTCGCACAGCAGGATCGCGGCCGCGTCGAGGTCGTAGCCCGCGTGCGTGAACGTCTCGACCGCCTGCGTCGCCGGCTTGTCCATCATCTCGAGGCCGGCCGGGATGATGCCCGACGCGATGATCGCGGCGACCGCCTCGCCGCCCTTGACGACGTCGTCGAAGCTCGCCATCACGAGCTGCGCGGCCTGCGGCTTCGGAATCAGCCGCACCGTCACTTCGGTGACGACGATGAACATGCCTTCGCTGCCGATCGTGACGGCGAGCAGGTCGAGGCCGGGCGTGTCGAGCGCGAGCGAGCCGAATTCGACGATCTCGCCGTCGCTCGTCACGCCGCGCACGCGCAGCACGTTGTGGCACGTGAGCCCGTACTTCAGGCAATGCACGCCGCCCGAGTTCTCGGCCACGTTGCCGCCGATCGTGCAGGCGATCTGCGACGACGGATCGGGCGCGTAGTAGAGCCCATACGGCGCGGCGGCTTCGGAAATCGCGAGATTGCGCACGCCCGGCTGGACCGTCGCCGTGCGCGCGTACGAATCGACTTCGACGATCCGCGTGAAGCGCGCGAGCGACAGCACGACGCCGTGCCCGATCGGCAGCGCGCCGCCCGACAGGCTCGTGCCCGCGCCGCGCGGCACGATCGGCACGTCCATCCGCCGGCAGATCTGCACGATCCGCTGCACCTGCGATTCGGTCTCCGGCAGCGCGACCGCGAGCGGCAGCCTGCGATACGCGGAGAGCGCGTCGCATTCGTACGCGGCCGTGTCCTCGTCGCGATACAGCAGGCAGTGGGTCGGCAGCACGGCCATCAGCGCCTGCACGATTTCGCGCTGGCGCTGCGCGCGCAGATCGGCCGACAGTTCGGCGGGGGCGTTCATGTCTCCTCCTGTTGCGCGACGCACGGCGCGACGTCGTTCGGTCGTCCCGGCGCCGGCGTCGTCGTTTTCATGCGTCGATCGTGAAGATCTTGCCGGGATTCATCAGATTGTCCGGATCGAGCGCGCGCTTGATCGCGCGCATCGCGTCGACCGCGTTCTCGCCGTGCTCGGCCGCGAGAAAGCGCATCTTGTGCAGCCCCACGCCGTGCTCGCCCGTGCAGGTGCCGCCCATGCGCAGCGCGCGCTCGACGATCCGGTCGTTGAGCGCCTCCGCTTCGGCGAGCTCTTCGGGCTTCGCCGGATCGACGAGGATCGCGACGTGGAAGTTGCCGTCGCCGACGTGGCCGACGATCGGGCACGGCAGCGACGACGCGTTCAGATCGACCTCGGTTTCCTCGACGCACGCGGCGAGCTGCGAGATCGGCACGCAGACGTCGGTCGTCACCGCGCGGCAGCCGGGCTTCAGCTGCAGCATCGAGAAATACGCGTGATGGCGCGCGGACCAGAGGCGCGTGCGATCCTCGGGGCGCGTCGCCCATTCGAAGCCCTGGCCGCCGTTTTGCGCGGCGAGTTCCTCGACCTGCCGCGCCTGCTCGCGCACGCCCGATTCGGTGCCGTGGAATTCGAAGAAGAGCGTCGGCGCCTCGACGAGCCCGAGATGCGCGTTGCGATTGATCGCGCGCACGGCGAGCGCGTCGACGAATTCGACGCGCGCGATCGGCACGCCGATCTGGATCGTCTCGATCACCGCGCGCGCGGCGGCGCTCATCGATCCGAACGCGCACACGGCGGCCGACACCGCCTCGGGCTGCGGATGCAATCGCAGCGTGATCTCGGTGATCACGCCGAGCGTGCCTTCCGAGCCGACGAAAAGCCGCGTGAGATCGTAGCCCGCCGACGACTTGCGCGCGCGCGTGCCCGTCTTCACGACGCGGCCGTCCGCGAGCACGGCCGTGAGGCCGAGCACGTTCTCGCGCATCGTGCCGTAGCGCACCGCATTCGTGCCCGACGCGCGCGTCGCGGTCATTCCGCCGATGCTCGCGTCCGCGCCCGGGTCGATCGGGAAGAAGAGGCCGGTGTCGCGCAGCGCGTCGTTGAGCGCGCGGCGCGTGACGCCGGGCTCGACCGTCGCGGTGAGGTCGTCGGCGTCGATCGACAGCACGCGGTTCATCTCCGACAGATCGAGCGACACGCCGCCCCGCACGGCGAGCAGATGGCCTTCGAGCGACGAGCCGACGCCGTACGGAATGAGCGGCACGGCGTGCCGCGCGCAGAGGCCGACGACGTCGCGCACGTCGTCGGCCGTTTGCGCGAACACGACGGCGTCCGGCAGTTGCGGATCGAACGGCGACTCGTCGCGGCCGTGATGGGCGCGCACGGCTTCCGCAGTCGACATGCGTGCGCCGAACCGGGCGGCGAGCGCGTCGACGAAGGCGGCAGGCAGCGGGCGATGCGGCGGGGCGGGGTGGTTCACGCGAGTCTCCTGGGGGCGGATCTTTATGGCGGGCGCCGCGGCGAGGCGGGCCGGATCATTCTACGCTCGAAAGCATGCGCGCCGCCGCGAGCGCGGCTGCGATAATAGGGATTTCACCGACGCGGCGCGCGCTGCCGCAGACGACGGGAGACACGAATGGGCAATCGCTTGAGCAAGATCGCGACCCGCACGGGCGACGACGGCACGACGGGCCTCGGCGACGGCAGCCGCGTGCGCAAGGACGATGCGCGGATCGCGGCGATCGGCGACGTCGACGAGCTGAACTCGCAGATCGGCGTGCTGCTCGCCGAGCCGCTGCCGGACGACATTCGCGCGGCGCTCTCGACGATCCAGCACGATCTGTTCGATCTGGGCGGCGAGCTTTGCATTCCGGGGCATGCGGCGATCACCGACGCGCATCTCGCGCACCTCGACGGCTGGCTCGCGCACTACAACGCGCAACTGCCGCCGCTCCGGGAATTCATCCTGCCGGGCGGCGCGCGCGCGGCGGCGCTCGCGCACGTGTGCCGGACCGTGTGCCGCCGCGCGGAGCGCTCGATCGTCGCGCTCGGCGCGCACGAGGCGCTCAACGCGGCGCCGCGCCGCTACGTGAACCGGCTGTCGGATCTGCTGTTCGTGCTCGCGCGCGTGCTGAACCGCGCGGCGGGCGGCGCCGACGTGTTGTGGGACCGCGCGCGCTGAACGCGTTGATGCGCATCATTGCAATTGCGGGCTCGTTGTGGCGAGGTGCGACAATTTGCCTGCCGGGCGTGCGCCTATAAAGATGTATCGTTTGAGAATGTTTAACAGAGGAATACTTTCATGACGCAGATGACCGCCGAGCAAATGGCCCGAGTGAAAGCGACCGCCCCGGTTCTCGCGGAGCACGGCGCGACGATCACGAAGCACTTCTATCAACGGATGTTCGGGCGTCATCCCGAGTTGAAGAACGTCTTCAACCAGACGCACCAGAAGACGGGCAGCCAGCCGGAGACGCTCGCGAAGGCGGTCTACGCGTACGCGGCGAACATCGACAATCTCGGCGCGCTCGGCGGCGCCGTGTCGCGGATCGCGCACAAGCACGCGAGCCTCAACATCCGGCCGGAGCACTATCCGATCGTCGGCGAGAACCTGCTTGCGTCGATCGTCGAGGTGCTCGGCGACGCGGTCGATCCGGACACGCTCGATGCATGGCGCGTCGCGTACGGCCAGCTCGCGGCGATTCTGATCGGCGCGGAGGCGAATCTGTACGAGAACGCCGCGTGGAGCGGCTTCCGCCCGTTCAAGGTCGCGAAGAAGGTGCGCGAGAGCGACGAGATCACGTCGTTCTACCTGACGCCCGCCGACGGCGGCGCGGCGCCAGGGTTCGAGCCGGGCCAGTACGTTTCGGTGAAGCGCTTCGTCGGCGACATGGGCGTCGACCAGCCGCGCCAGTACAGCCTGTCCGACGCGCCGCACGGCCAGTGGCTGCGCATCTCGGTCAAGCGCGAAGCGGGGCGCAGCGAGGAAGTGCCGGCGGGCAAGGTGTCGACGCTGATGCACGACGGCGTCGGCGTCGATTCGATCGTCGAGGTCACCGCGCCGATGGGCGACTTCACGCTGAACCGCAACGCGTCGACGCCCGTCGTGCTGATTTCGGGCGGGGTTGGGATCACGCCGATGATGTCGATGGCGTCGGCGCTCGTCGCGTCGGGCAGCGAGCGCGAAGTGCGCTTCCTGCACGCTTGCCGGTCGGCGCACGCGCACGCGTTCCGCGACTGGCTGAACGATGCGGCGGACGCGCATCCGAACGTGAAGCGTGCGGTGTTCTACGAGGAAGTCGGCCCGAACGACCGGCCGGGCGTCGATCACGACCACGAAGGGCGGATCACGCCGGCGGCGCTCGAGCGCCACGCGCTCGTGCCGGACGCCGACTACTACATCTGCGGTCCGATCGCATTCATGAAGCAGCAGCGCGATGCGCTCGTCGCGCTTGGCGTCGCGCCGGAGCGCGTGCAGACGGAGATCTTCGGCTCGGGCGCGCTCGAATGACGAAGCGCTCGCGAACGGCGAACGTTCGCTGAAGCGAAACGAAAAAGCCCGGCGTTTCGAGCCGGGCTTTTTCTTTGGGCACGGCCTGCTCGACGCGGACTGGAATCGTGTCGATCAGGGGCGGGCATGCGCCTGATCGAGCCGTCCTTCCGATTTCCGTCGATATGGCTCACTGCGTCGCGGTCGGGCGATCATGGAGTCTTTCGCGCGTTCGCCGCGCTTCGTCGCGCATGCCCGACGCGCGCGGTGAAGTGCGGTGAAGTTCGGCGGAGCGCGGCGTCTGAAGCGGGCCGGGCGGCGAGTGCCGCGTGCGTTGACGCGGCGGCCGCCGAGCGATGCGCGCACTACGCGACCGGTCACGTCTCGCGTGCGACGGCACACGCGGACGACGCACCGAGAATATGGCGCGAAGCGTGGGCCGCGAGCATCGGGCCGCGAACCGCGGCCCGAACGAACCGAACGAACCGAACGAACCGAACGAACCGTCGCGCGGCAACGCCCGCCGCGCTCAGTTCCCGCTGCCGCGCGAGACGCGCCGCGCCTTCACCGCTTCGGCGAGGCCTTCGAGCACCTTCACGCTGTCGTCCCAGTTGATGCACGCGTCGGTGATGCTCTGGCCGTACGTGAGCGGGGAGCCTTCCTTCAGATCCTGGCGGCCTTCGACGAGATGCGACTCGACCATCACGCCGACGATCCGCTCGTCGCCCGCGCCGATCTGCCGGCCGATGTCCGCGCAGACCGGAATCTGGTTCTCGTGCTTCTTCGAGCTGTTCGCGTGGCTCGCGTCGATCATCAAGCGCGCGGCGAGGCCGGCCTTGCCGATGTCCGTGCAAGCGGCGTTCACGCTGTCCGCGTCGTAGTTCGGCGCCTTGCCGCCGCGCAGGATCACGTGGCAATCCTCGTTGCCGGCCGTCGACACGATCGCCGAGTGGCCGCCCTTCGTCACCGACAGGAAATGGTGCGGCTGCGATGCGGCCTTGATCGCGTCGACCGCGATCTTCACGTTGCCGTCGGTGCCGTTCTTGAAGCCGACCGGGCACGACAGCCCCGACGCGAGCTCGCGGTGCACCTGCGATTCGGTCGTGCGCGCGCCGATCGCGCCCCACGAGATCAGATCGGCGATGTACTGCGGGCTGATCATGTCGAGGTATTCGGTGCCGGCGGGCAGCCCCATCTCGTTGATCTGCAGCAGCAGCTCGCGCGCGGTGCGCAGGCCGTCGTTGATCTTGAAGCTGTTGTCGAGGTGCGGATCGTTGATGAGCCCCTTCCAGCCCACCGTCGTGCGCGGCTTCTCGAAGTACACGCGCATCACGATCTCGAGTTCGCTCTTGAAGCGCTCGCGCTCCTTGACGAGCCGGCCCGCGTATTCGAGCGCGGCCTTCGTGTCGTGGATCGAGCACGGCCCGATGATGACGATGAGGCGGTCGTCCATCCCGTGCAGGATTCGGTGCATCGCCTGGCGCGAGTTGTAGATGAGCTCCGACACCGCTTCGCTCAGCGCGAATTCGCGGATCAGGTGCGCGGGCGGAATCAGCTCCTTGAGTTCTCGGATGCGGACGTCGTCGGTATTGTGCGGGGGCATGCTTGGGTTCTCCGGTTCGAGGCGCCGCCCGGCGTACGCGGGTGCGGCTAGCTGTTCAATTCGACAATTCGGGTGATTCGGGAAAGCCGGTGGATCGATTCGTCTGCCGCTGTCGCGAACCGGCGGGGCGAAAAAAAACCGCCGGGTTCGCCGGCGGTTTTTCGGGAATTCGGTTGCGCTTCGCGCGCCATCACTCCTCTCGATCCGCCAGCGGCCTGAGATGCCAAAAAAAGTAAAAGTAAAACTTTGCGGACATGGCGGAAATGCGGCTCATCAATGAAGCGATACGAGAACGAGATTTATACCCGGTCGGGGCGCGGCTGGCAATCCTGTGACTCTAAAAATGCGGGCAATCCGCGCAATGTCGTCGATTTGCGCGAATTGTCTGCGCCGCGATGCGGCAATACCGCATTACGACGCGGTGCCGCCGACCGTCATGTTGTCGAGCCGCAGCGTCGGCTGGCCGACGCCGACGGGCACGCTCTGCCCCTCCTTGCCGCACACGCCGACGCCCGTGTCGAGCTTCATGTCGTTGCCGATCATGCTCACGTACTTGAGCGATTCCGGGCCGCTGCCGATCAGCGTCGCGCCCTTCACCGGATACGTGATCTTGCCGTCCTCGATCATGTACGCCTCGGACGCCGAGAACACGAACTTGCCGTTCGTGATGTCGACCTGGCCGCCGCCGAAGTTCACCGCGTAGAGGCCGTGCTTGACCGATTCGATGATCTCCTGCGGGTCCTTGTCGCCGTTCAGCATGTACGTGTTCGTCATGCGCGGCATCGGCAGCGCCGCGTACGATTCGCGCCGCGCGTTGCCGGTGACGGGCATCTTCATCAGGCGCGCGTTCAGCGTGTCCTGGATGTAGCCCTTCAGGATGCCGTCCTCGATGAGGGTCGTGCACTGCGTCGGGTTGCCTTCGTCGTCGATGTTGAGCGAGCCGCGGCGGTTCGGCAGCGTGCCGTCGTCGACGACGGTCACGCCCTTCGCGGCGACCTGCTCGCCGATGCGGCCCGCGAACGCCGACGAGCCCTTGCGGTTGAAGTCGCCCTCGAGGCCGTGGCCGATCGCCTCGTGCAGCAGCACGCCCGGCCAGCCCGGCCCGAGCACGACCGTCATCGCGCCGGCCGGCGCGGGGCGCGCATCGAGGTTCACGAGCGCCGCGTGCACCGCGTCGTCGACGTAGCGCGACAGGACTTCATCGGTGAAGTAGCCGTAGTCGAAGCGGCCGCCGCCGCCGCCGGAGCCGATCTCGCGACGGCCGTTCTGCTCGGCGATCACCGTCACCGACACGCGCACGAGCGGGCGGATGTCAGCCGCGAGCGCGCCGTCGCTGCGCGCGACGAGCACGACGTCGTATTCGCCCGCGAGGCCCGCCATCACCTGCTTGATCCGCGGGTCGCGGCCGCGCGCCATTTGCTCGACGCGCTCGAGGAGCTTCACCTTCGCGGTCGCGTCGAGCGACGCGAGCGGATCGGCGGGCAGGTACAGGTCGCGGCCCGACACGCCCTTCAGCGACGATGCGACGCGGATCTTCTGCTTGCCGCCGCCCGCGGCGGCGATCGCCTTCGTCGCGGCGGCCGCCTGGAGGATCGCGTCGGGCGACAGGTCGTCCGAATACGCGAACGCGGTGCGCTCGCCCGCGACCGCGCGCACGCCGACGCCCTGGTCGATGCTGAAGCTGCCCGATTTGACGATGCCTTCCTCGAGGCTCCACGCTTCGCTGCGGGTGGCCTGGAAGTATAGGTCCGCGTAGTCGACGCGATGCGTGAAGATGTCGGCGAGCGTGCGCGTGAGAAGGCTCTCGTCGAGGCCGTACGGCGTGAGCAGGATGTCCTTCGCGAGCGCGAGATTGCGGATGCCGGGTTCGATGATGTTCATGCGGATTCGGGGATTCTCAATTTCTGAAACGGTTGTCGGACGCGCTTTCTTTCCGGTAGATGGATCGCGGCGGCCGTCTTTCAATGGCGGCTGAGCGACGCCGCGGCGCTCATGCGAGCACGCGGTGCCGCCACGCGGGCAGGCTCTGCCGCACGTCGGCGATCCGCGCGGGATCGATTTCGCCCGCGACGACGCCCGCGCCTTCGTCGCGCACCGCGACGATTTCGCCCCACGGATCGACGAGCATGCTGTGGCCCCACGTACGGCGGCCGTTCTCGTGCTTGCCGCCTTGCGCGGCGGCGAGCACATAGCATTGATTCTCGACCGCGCGGGCCCGCAACAGCGTCTCCCAGTGCGCGCGGCCCGTCGTGTACGTGAACGCCGACGGCACGACGATCATCGCGCAGTCGCCCATCTGCCGGTACAGCTCCGGAAAGCGCAGATCGTAGCAGACCGACAGGCCGACCCGGCCGAGCGGCGCGTCGAACGTGCGCACCGCGTCGCCCGCGCGGATCGTGCGCGCCTCGTCGAACGATTCGTCGCCCTTCTCGAAGTTGAACAGGTGGATCTTGTCGTAGCGGGCGGCCTCGCGGCCGGACGGGTCGAACACGAGCGTCGTGTTCAGCACGCGCGACGGCTCGGGCGCGCAAAGCGGCAGCGTGCCGCCGATCACCCAGACCCCGTGCTCTTTCGCGCGATCGGCGAGAAAGCGCTGGATCGGGCCATCCCGATACGGTTCGGCGAGCGCGAGCTTGTCGGTGTCGCGGTGGCCCATGAAGCAGAAATACTCGGGCAGCAGCACGAGCCGCGCGCCCGAGCCCGCCGCGTCGGCGATCAGCCGGCCGGCGTCGGCGAGGTTGCGCTCGAGATCGGGCGTGCTGACCATTTGCAGCGCGGCGACCCGAAACGGCGAGGCTAAGGCGTGGCGATCGGTCATGACGGATTCGGTTGCCGAAAAAAGGGTGCGGGCCCGGCGGCCGCGTCAGTGGTCGGCGGCCGCGGGCGCGGGCGCGTAGCCCATCTTACCCCGATCGCCGCCGACACGCTCGATGTGCGGATGCGCCCACGAGCCCGTGATCGCGTAGTCCACCGCGAACGCGTGCGCGAGCGTCTCGGACAGCGCGAGATTCGCGGCGAGCACGCCGAGGCCGAGGAACGGATTGACGATCGCCGCGCCGATCGCGGCCGCGCTCGCGCTGACCTTCGGCGCGACGTGCGCGTTCAGGTCCTGCGTTTCGTGCGCGAGGTCGACGGAGCCCGTCACCGTCACCTTCGCGGGCGACGTCTTCATTTCGAAATCCTGCGTATGCGCGATGCCGTTGTCGATCCGGCCGGTGCCGGTGATCGTCTCGAACGGCAGGCCCTTGCCGATCACGTCGCGGAAATCGAGCGTCAGGAAGCGCGCGAGGCCCTGCAGGCTCAGCACGCCGAGCAGCTTCGCCGCGCCCGGATCGACCTTCAGGATCTGGCCGTGCGCGAGGTCGAGCGACAGGCGGCCGTTCAGCGTCGGATAGTCGATCGCGGTCGGGCCGCCGCGCCACGCGACCTTGCCCGACAGCGTGCCGCGCCCGTTCGCGACCGTGCGCGGCAGGCCGACGCGGTCGAGCAGGGCGCCCGCGTCGTCGATCGCGAGCGTGAAGTCGAATACCGTGCGGCGCGGCGCGTCGTCCTCGCCGGCGCCGCGCGCGAGCGCGCGCCGCGACGTGCGCCAGTTCGCGGTCGCGGTGAGCTTGGCGGCCGGATTCGCGAGCTCGAGCTTGTCGAGCTGCCAGACGGGGATGCCGTTCTCGTCGATGTTGCGCGCGTCGACTTCGAGCCGGCCGATGTCGTGGCCGCGCGCGACGACCTGATCGACGACGAGATCGATCGCCGGCATCGCGTGGTTGGTGGGCGTCGGCAGATCGATCGCGCGGCCGACGAGATCGTGCTCGGCGCTCTGCGGGATCACGAGCTTCGCGAGCCGCGCGCTCAGCACGCCCGCGCCTGTCGGGCCGCCGCCCGGCGCCCACGACAGGTAGCCCGACACCTGGTTCGACGCGATGTTCGCCTGCCACAGATCGTCGATGTGCGACGCGCCGACGATCACGTTCTCCCAGTTGCGCTTGAGCAGCTTCAGCGTGCCGAAGTGCAGCGCGAAGCGCTTCGGCGCGAAGCTCGCGAGATCGACGGGCGACGCGGCCGGCTTCTCGCGCGCGTGCGCGGACTTGCCGAAGCCCTGCGCGAACGTTTGCCACGCGTCGGCGTCGAGCTCGTGCACGTCGATCGCCGCGCTTACGCCTTCCTGCGGCATGTCGGGCATCCGGTTCATCCCGACCGCGCCGCGCACCGCGCGCACCGGCTGCCCGCGCTCGATGTTGAGCAGGTAGGTCGCCGCGAGCGGGCCGAGCTTCAGGTCCGCGCGCTCGAGCGGCTTGCCGCCCGCCTGCGGCTCGGGCGCGAGCGCGAAGCTGAACGGCATCGGCGTGCCGGCCGGCTTCGCGAACGGCGCGGGGAACTCGAGCGCGACGCCCGTCAGATCCGAGTTCGCGGTGATGTCGGGCAGGCCGCCCTTCGCGCCGCGCACGGCGATCTGGTACGGCGCGTCGCCGACGACGCGCTCGAGCGCGGCCGCCGCCGCACCGCGCAGGTTCAGCCCGCGCGCGGCGTCGAGCGACAGGCGGCCGTCGACGTCGAACGCATAGCGGCCGTTCGCCGATAGCGCGCCGCTCGCGCGCACGTCGCCGCCGAGAAAGCGTGCGGTCAACCGGTCGACGCTCGCCGTGTGATCGGTGAAGCGGAGATTGCCGCGCAGCCGCGTGACGGGCGGCACGCCGTCGGCCTCGAGCGTGTTGCCGGCGAAGCCGAGCGCGGCGTCGACGCCGACGTGCGGATGCGGAACATGCTGCGGGATCGTCAGCTTGAGCGCGAGCGTCGCGGGGCCCTGCGCGCGCACGAGGTTGCCGACGTGGCCCGTCATCCCGGCAACCGCGCTGTGGTTCGCGTAGTCGAGCAGATCGGCGAGCGGGCCGTGCGCGCGGCCCTCGATCACGAGCGGCGAATGCGTCGGATTGCCGAGGTCGTCGATGCGCCCCGTCACCTTCGTGAGCGCGACGCCCTTGTAGCGCGCGCGGCCGATGTCGAAGCGCAGCTTGTTCTGCGCGAGCTCGAACACGCCGTCGATGCCGTCGAGCGCGGGCCACACGTTCGGCGTGCCGTTCGCGAGCGTGCGCGGCGGCTGCGGCGTCGGCTCGAACCGGCCGCCCGAAAACGGCGCGACGATGTGGAACACGCCCGCCTTCGGATCGTGCTCGTACGGGAACGTCTCGAGCGGGCCCTTCGCGACGATCGTCGCGCCTTTCTTCACCTGGCCCGCCTGCAGCGCGTGGCCGAGGTAGAGGCGCAGGTGGTCGGACAGGCTCGTCGGCAGGTAGCGGGTGATGCGCGCGACGGCCGCGCGCTCGAAGTCGGCCTTCAGGTCGAGCGAGCCGCGGCCGTGGCCGGGGTTCGCGTAGCTGCCCGCGACCGCGATCGCCGCGTCGGCGTTCTCGACGTGGAACTCGGGCACCGCGACGTCGACCCGCGCGTGCCGCTCGCCCGGCGCCGGCGTGACCGTCCAGTTCGCGCGGCCGCGCAGACGGTCGAACGCGAGGCGCGGCTCGTCGAACACGCCGGGCACCGTGACGGCCGCGTCGACGGTGTCGAAGCTCGCCGCGCCGCCTTTCTCGTCCGCGTCGACGTGGCCCCACAGGTTCTCGACGCCCGGAATCCCCGCGCGCGGGTGGCCGTGCGGCGACAGCCCGGGCGGCGGCTCCTGCGCCTCGAAACTGATTCCCTGCAGATCGCCCTGGAACCGGTAGCGGATGATCGGGGTGGTGCCGCTCTGGCGCTCCTGGTCGACGAACGCGGGGCTCGCCGGCTTCGCGCGCTCGACCTCGATCGTGTAGTTTGCAACAAGCCCGCGCGGATCGAAGCGCACGAGCTCGTTGCGCAGCCGCGCCGGAAGCGGCAGCCCGCGGATGAATTCGGCGAGGATGCCGAGATCGACGCGGTCGCCGGACACGCTCAGCAACTGGCCCTCGTCGACGCTCGGCACGCGGTAGCGCGCGGTCAGCGTGTGCAGCGCGAGCGCGCGCGAGATCGGCGTGCCGTCGGGCAGCGGCGGCTGGCCGAGCTCCGCGTGCAGCCGCGACAGGTGCAGCGTGTAGTCGCGCTTCGGCTCGATCGCGAGATCCCAGCCGAAGCGCGCGACGGGGATGTCGAGCCGCGGCTGCGTCGGGCGCACGCGCAGCGCGACGTCGTAGCCGCGCAGCTCGCCGCCCGCGCGGTACAGATGGCCGTCGCCGAAATGCGCCCAGATCGCGTTGTCGATCCGGCCCGCGTAGGCGGTGAGGCGAATGTTCACGTAGCGCGCGAGCGTCGGCAGGTCGACGGGGCCCGTCGACAGGTACGCGTCGCCCGTCCAGTTCGACGGCTTGCCGACCGGCGCGAGCGCCTTGTGGACGAAACGCGCGCGAAAGTCGAGCGGGCCCTGGAACAGCGTGCCGTTCGCGGGCGCCTGCAGCGCGATCCGGTGGACGATTCCGTCGTTGAGCACCGCGATCCGGATGCCTTTCAGCGCGAGCTCGGGCGCGTCGTGCTGCGCGTCGCGCCAGCGCAGCGTGCCGCCGCGCAGCACGATCGCCTCCTGTTTCAGCAGCCACGCGCTGAACGTGTCGTCCGCGCCCGTCTTCGTCGTCGGCACCGCGACGCCCGCGACGAAGAGCGAGCCGTCCGCGCGGCGCTCGGTCAGAAGGTCGGGGTCGTCGACGATGAGGCTCGACAGCGTCGGCGCGAGGCGCGCGAGCGAGCGCCATGACAGCGCGGCCGTCGCGTGCGGCACCGACAGCGCGACGCGGCCGTCGCGGCCGCGGATCGTCAGCTCGCTGATGTCGACGCCCGGCTGCATTCCCGACCAGTGCGGCGCGAGCCGGCCGATCCGCAGCTCGGCGTGCAGCTTTTGCGACACGAAGGCTTCGATCCGCGGGCGGTACTCGTCGATGCGCGGCAGCAGCACGTAGCGCAGCCCGAGGAAGGCGGCGGCCGCGACGAAGTAGGCGGCGAGCGCGATCGCCAGCAAGCCCTTGAACACGCGACGCAGGACCGGGTGATGGTGCTGCGGAGGTCCGGCTTCGGTCGTTGCGGCGGAATCCTGACGGTCGGACATGCGGCGAAGGGGCGGCGGTATGGTAGTTTTGCGAACTGACGTTCAAATGTATCACACGGGTTCCCGCAGGCGGCTTTCGCGACGCCGCCGTTGCGGGCTGTCCGGCCGGCCGCGCGCGCCGGCTCCGTGCGCCGCCGGCGCGCGGCGGCCCGCGGCCTTTCACCGCGCCACGCGCGTTCGACGATGACCGACGCTTCCGACCTGCCGTCCCTTTCCTACTCGCACTATCTCGCCCGCGCGGTCGCGGCGCGGCCGGCGCTCGCCGCGCGCATCGCCGCGTGGGCGGCCGCGCCCGTCGCCCGCGCGGCGCTCGATTCGCGCCTCGACGCGCTGCTCGCCGAAGGCGGCCAGCCGCCGTCCGAGGACGCGTTGAAAAAGGCGCTGCGGCAGCTGCGCGCCGAGGCGTTCGGCGCGATCGCCGAGCGCGACCTGTCGGGGCGCGCCGATGTCGCCGAAGTCACGGGCGCGATGACGGACCTCGCGGAGGCCGCGATCCAGCGCTCGCTCGCGCTGCTGTCGGCCGAGCTCGAGGCGCTGTACGGGGAACCCCGCGGCCCGTCGGGCGAGCGGCTCGCGCTCGGCGTCGTCGGGATGGGCAAGCTCGGCGGCCGCGAGCTGAACGTATCGTCGGACATCGACTTGATCTTCGTCTACGAGGACGACGGCGAGACGGCGGGCGGCGCCCGCGCGCCGATCTCCGCGCACGAGTTCTTCACGCGGCTCGGCCGGCGCCTGATCGGCGTGCTGTCCGAGGCGACCGCCGACGGCTACGTGTTTCGCGTCGACATGCGGCTGCGCCCGAACGGCGATTCCGGCCCGCTCGTTTGCAGCCTCGGCATGCTCGAGGAGTACTTCTACGTGCAGGGGCGCGAGTGGGAGCGCTATGCGTGGATCAAGGGCCGGCTCGTGACCGAGCGCGAAAGCGCCGCCGCGCGCCGCCTCGCGCAGCAGCTCGACGCGATCGTCAAGCCGTTCGTCTACCGGCGCTATCTCGATTTCGGCGTGATCGGCGCGATCCGGTCGCTGCACGAGCAGATCCGGCAGGAGGCGCGGCGGCGCGCGACGATGCGGCCCGACAAGGCCGACGACATCAAGCTCGGCCGCGGCGGGATTCGCGAGATCGAGTTCAGCGCGCAGGTGTTCCAGCTGATTCGCGGCGGGCAGGACGCGGGCTTCCGGGTGCGCCCGACGCTCGCCGTGCTGCGCCACGCGAGCGCGAGCGGCCTGATCGCGGAAGACGTGCGCGCGGGCCTCACCGACGCCTATCTGTTCCTGCGCACGCTCGAGCACCGGCTGCAATACCGGAACGACGCGCAGACGCATGCGATGCCCGTCGATCCGGCCGAGCGCGCGGCGCTCGCGGCGGCGCTCGGGTTCGCCGATTACGCGGCGCTCGCGGCGGAGCTCGACCGGCACCGCGCGTTCGTCGAGGCGCAGTTCGACCAGGTGTTCGCCGACAAGGCGGGCGGCGGCAAGCGCGGCGCGGACGAAGGCGGCGCGGCGGGCTGCATCTGGAGCGGCGCGCTCGCCGACGACGGCGCCGACGACGCGCTCGCCGCGCGCCTGGCCGAGCTCGGCTTCGCCGATCCGGCGGCGGTGCTCGCGCGGCTGCAGGCGGTGTGGCGCTCGTCGCGCTACACGGGGCTGCCGGAATCGAGCCGTGTGCGCTTCGACCGCGTCGCGCAGCGCGCGCTCGAGGCGGCGCCGCGCATCGACGCCGCGCATCGCGACGAGACCGTGGTGCGCTGCTTCGACCTGCTCGAGACCGTCGGCCGGCGCGGCGCGTATCTCGCGCTCCTGACCGAATATCCGGCGGCGTTGCAGCGGGTGCTGTCGGTGCTCGGCGCGACGCGCTGGGGCGGCGGCTACCTGATCCGCCACCCGCAATTGCTCGACGAGCTGCTCGACGACGAAGCGATTGCGAGCCCGTTCGACTGGCCGGCGTTCAAGGACGCGCTGCGCAAGCGGCTCGCCGCCGCCGACGGCGCCGAGCACCAGATGGATCTGTTGCGCCACGCGCACCAGGCCGAAGTGTTCCGGATTCTGCTGCTCGATCTGGCGGGCAAGCTGTCGGTCGAGCACGTGAGCGACCGCCTGTCGGAGCTCGCCGACGCGATGCTCGACGTGACGATCGGCGTCGTCTGGGCGCAGCTCGCGAAGCGGCACTGCGACACGCCGCGTTTCGCGGTGATCGCGTACGGCAAGCTCGGCGGCAAGGAGCTCGGCTACGCGTCCGATCTCGACCTGATTTTCCTGTACGACGATCCGGACGAGCGCGCGGCGGACGTCTACACGACGTTCACGCGGCGCCTGATCACGTGGCTCACCACCGCGACGGGCGCGGGCACGCTGTTCGACATCGACCTGCGGCTGCGGCCGAACGGCGAGGCGGGGCTGCTCGTCACCGATCTCGACGCGTTCCGCCGCTACCAGCTGCGCGAGGGCGACGCGGCGAACACCGCGTGGGTGTGGGAGCACCAGGCGCTCACGCGCGCGCGCTACAGCGCGGGCGACGCGCGGATCGGCGCGGCGTTCGAGGCGATCCGCGTGCAGGTGCTGACGACGCCGCGCGACGCGGCGGTGCTCGCGACCGAGATCGTCGGGATGCGCGACAAGGTGTTCGCCGGGCATCCGAACACGAGCGAGCTGTTCGATCTGAAGCACGACCGCGGCGGGATGGTCGACATCGAGTTCATCGTCCAGTACTGGGTGCTGCTGCACGCGGCGCGCCATCCGGAGATGATTCGCAACACCGGCAATATCGCGCTGCTGCGCGAGGTGTCGCGCTTCGGGCTGATGAGCGAGGAGGAAGCGGAGACGGTCGGCGCCGCCTACCGGATCTACCGGAGGCTGCAGCACCGGCTGCGGCTCGACGGGATGGAGAAGGCGCGCGTCGAGCCGGAACGGGTCGCGGCCGAGCGGGACGCGGTGGCCGCGCTGTGGAATCGCGTGTTCGGGGCGTAGCGGGGAGCGGGTAGCAGGTGGTGGGAAGGGCGGAGGGACGAGAAAGACGGGAAGGACGAGAAGGACGAGAAGGACGAGAAAGACGAGAAGGCGCTTGCGCGCGGCCGCTGGCCGACGCTCGCGACGCCGGGCGAACTCGCCGGCGCCGCCGTGCGCCGATTGTCGCGCGATTTGTCCGGGTGCGCCGGAGGGGCGCAGCGATGCGCTGGGGCGCTGACGATGTCCGCGGCTGTAGCTGTGGCTGAGCTGCGAAAACGGAGATGGAGACAGCCGGACGTGTCAGGAATTTCGTGTGCTGAGGCCGGTTAAAGATCTCAACTGATGGCGGAGGTGAATCGCTCGCCGAACAGAATGGCGAACTGATTGACTGCTTGCCGCCAGCCGCCAGCCGCCAACCGCCAACCGCCAGCCGCCAACCGCCAACCGCCAACCGCCAACCGCCAACCGCCAACCGCCAACCGCCAACCGCCAACCGCGACCCCAGCCGCGCCGCGCGGGTTCCGTCGCGGCCGGCATGCACGCCGCCGCGTCACGCGGTCAGCATCTCCTTTGCGTGCTTGCGCGTCGTCGCGGTGATCTCGAGGCCGCCGAGCATCCGCGCGACTTCCTCGATCCGGTTCGCACGGTCGAGCGGCACGACCGTCGACACGGTGCCGCCTGCGCCGTCCTGTCCCTTCGCGACCTGGAAATGCTGGTCGCCGCGCGCCGCGACCTGCGGCAGGTGCGTGACGCACAGCACCTGCCGCATCTGCCCGAGCTGATGCAGCAGCCGCCCGACCACCTCGGCGACGCCGCCGCCGATGCCCGTGTCGACTTCGTCGAAGATGAGCGTCGGCGTCGGGCTCGCCGCGCTCGCGATCACCGCGAGCGCCAAGCTGATCCGCGCGAGCTCGCCGCCCGACGCGACCTTCGCGAGCGGCCGCAGCGGCACGCCCGCGTGGCCCGCGACGCGGAACTCGACCTGCTCGAGCCCGTGCGCGCCGCCTTCGGCGAGCGGCACGAGCGCGACCTCGAAGCTCCCGCCCGCCATCGACAACTCCTGCATGCCCGTCGTCACCGCCGCGCCGAGCGCCTTCGCGGCCTGCGCGCGCGCCTTCGACAGCTTCCTCGCGTCGGCGAGATACGCTTCCTTCGCCTTGCCGGCGATCGCCTGCAGCGCGCTCAGATCGGCGGCGGCGTCGAGCTCGGCGAGCTGCGCGCGGCGCGCTTCGTGCTCGTCGTGCAGCGTCTCGGGCGGCAGCCGGAACTTGCGCGCGGTCGAGTGCAGCGCGTCGAGCCGTGTTTCGACCTGCGCGAGCCGATCCGGATCGAGGTCGAGCCGCTGCGCGTAGTGCGACAGCGAGTACGACGCCTCCTGCAACTGGATCTCGGCCGGCTCGAGCGACGCGAGCGCGTCGTTGAGCGCGGGATCGTACTCGGCGAGGCTTCTGAGCTTCGATACGATCGCGCCCAGTTGCGTGAGCATCGCGTCGTCCGATTCGGAGATCGCGTCGAGCGCGCCCTGCACGCCGTCGATCAGGTTCGCCGAATGCGTGAGGCGCTTGTGTTCGGCGCTGATCTCGGCCCATTCGCCCGGCTGCGGCGCGAGCTTGTCGAGCTCGGCGAGCTGCCACGCGAGCTTTTCGCGCTCGAGCTGGCGCTCGCGCTCATGCGCTTGTGCGGCGTCGATCGCCTGCGTCGCGTCGCGCCACGCGCGGTAGCCGCGCGCGACCGCGCCTGCGTCGGCGACGAGCCCCGAGTGCGTGTCGAACAGCTCGCGCTGCGCGTCGGCGCGCATCAGCAACTGATGCGCGTGCTGGCCGTGTATGTCGACGAGCATCTCGCCCACTTCGCGCAGCTGCGCGAGCGTCGCGCTCGTGCCGTTGATGAACGCGCGCGAGCGGCCGCCCGCGTCGACGACGCGCCGCAGCATTACCGTGTCGTCGGCGTCGAACGCGTGCTCGTCGAGCCAGCGCACGACGCGGTCGTGCGGCGTGAATTCGGCGCTGATGTCGGCGCGGCTGCTGCCGGTGCGCACGACGCTCGCGTCGGCGCGCTCGCCGAGCGCGAGCGCGAGCGCGTCGATCAGGATCGATTTGCCGGCGCCCGTTTCGCCTGAGAAAACTGTGAAGCCGCTGTCGAATTCGAGATCGAGCGCGGCGACGATGACGAAGTCGCGGATCGAGAGGTGGCGGAGCATGGGTGTCGTCGGAGGATGGCGTCAGGACTTATGCGTCGTCGTCTTCTTCTTCGCTCGACGGGTGTTCGTTCCAGTGCAGCTTCTTGCGCAGCGTCGCGTAGTAGCTGTAGCCGACGGGATGCAGGAACGGCACCGTGTGCTTCGAGCGGCGCACCTCGATCGTGTCGTTCAGCTCGAGTGCGGTGAACGATTGCATGTCGAAGTTCACGTTCACGTCGCGCCCGCTGATGATCTGGATCGCGATCTTCGAATCGTCCGGCAGCACGATCGGCCGGTTCGACAGCGCGTGCGGCGCGATCGGCACCAGTACGATCCCCTGCAGCTGCGGATGCAGGATCGGCCCCTGCGACGACAGCGCGTATGCGGTCGAGCCCGTCGGCGTCGCGACGATGAGGCCGTCCGAGCGCTGGTTGTACATGAACCGGCCGTCGACCGACACGCGCAGCTCGGCCATGCCGGAGAAGCCGCTGCGGTTGACGACGACGTCGTTGAACGCGAGCGCGTGGTAGATCGGCTCACCGCTGCGCACGATCCTCGACTCGAGCAGCGTGCGTTCCTCGCGCTCGTAGCTGCCCGCGAGCATCATCGGCACGACTTCCTGCATGTCGGACGCCGGGATGTCGGTGATGAAGCCGAGCCGGCCGTGGTTGATGCCGATGAGCGGCGTCTTGTACGGCGCGAGCTGGCGGCCGATGCCGAGCATCGTGCCGTCGCCGCCCAGCACGACCGCGACGTCGGCGCGCGCGCCGATCTCGGCGGGCGTGAGCGCCGGGTAGCCCGCGCTGCCGATCGCCTGCGCCGTGTCCGCCTCGAACACGACTTCGAAGCCGCGCTTCGCGATGCACGCGGCCAGCGACACGAGCGGCTCGGCGATGCCGGGCGTGTTGCTGCGTCCGACGAGCGCGACGGTATGGAATTGGTGGCCGATTTTCATGCCGGCATTACACCATAGCTCGATGACGAAAAGAACCGCTCGCCGGCCCGGGGGGCGGCAAAACGGGCCAAGGGCGGTCGCAAGCCGGTCGCAAGCCGGTGCAAGCGGGTGCAAGCGGGGCAAGCGGGGCAAGCGGGCGGCGCGCACGGGATGCTCGCGGGCGCCGCCCGGTTGCGCTAAAATTTTCCGTCATGCTAGATCCACGCGCACGAACCCTCCTCAAGACCCTGATCGAGCGGTATATCGCCGACGGTCAGCCGGTCGGATCGCGCACGTTGTCTCGTTATTCCGGGCTCGAGCTGAGCCCGGCGACGATCCGCAACGTGATGTCCGACCTGGAGGAGCTCGGCCTCGTGTCGAGCCCTCACACGTCGGCGGGGCGCGTGCCGACGCCGCGCGGCTATCGCCTGTTCGTCGACACGATGCTGACCGTCGAGTCGCCGATCGATGCCGACGCCGTCACGCGGCTCGTGCAGACCACGCTGCAGGCGGGCGAGCCGCAGCAGAAGGTCGTCGCGGCCGCGGCGAGCGTGTTGTCGAACCTGTCGCAGTTCGCGGGCGTCGTGCTGACGCCGCGCCGCAGCCACGTGTTCAAGCAGATCGAATTCCTGCGCCTGTCGGACAAGCGGATACTCCTCATCATCGTGACGCCCGAAGGCGACGTGCAGAACCGCATGATCGCGACGCAGCGCGACTACACGCCCGCGCAGCTCACCGAGGCGTCGAACTACATCAACGCGCACTTCGCCGGCCTGTCGTTCGACGAGGTGCGCCGCCGGCTGCGCGAGGAAATCGACGAGCTGCGCGGCGACATGACGGCGCTGATGCACGCGGCCGTCACGGCGAGCACCGAGGAGGCCGACGACGAGGAAACCGTGCTGATTTCCGGCGAGCGCAACCTGCTCGAAGTGGCGGATCTGTCGTCCGACATGGCGCGGCTGCGCAAGCTGTTCGACGTATTCGACCAGAAGACGAGCCTGCTGCAACTGCTCGACGTGTCGAGCCACGCGCAGGGCGTGCAGATCTTCATCGGCGGCGAATCGACGCTCGTGCCGATCGACGAGATGAGCGTCGTGACGGCGCCGTACGAGGTCAACGGCAAGATCGTCGGCACGCTCGGCGTGATCGGCCCGACGCGGATGGCCTACAACCGCGTGATTCCGATCGTCGACATCACCGCGCGCCTCCTGTCGATGACGCTCAGCCAGCAGTAACCGGTTCCGTCCGCGTTTCATTGCCGTTTTGTCATACTTTTGCGGCATCCGACGCCGTTTTCCCCTCGCTCGAATCCGTCACCGCCATCGTGCCGGCGCGCCGCTCGCCGTGCAATCGGCCGGACGGCCGACTGGTGGCCCCGGGCCGCCCCGCTATAATGAGTGTCGTTCGATTCGGTGCCCAGGCACGCTCTTTCCATGCGTTTTGACCTCGAACCGCCGTCGCACGCGTCGGCCGCCCACCGCGTCGCCGTGCTGCTCGTCAATCTCGGCACGCCCGACGAGCCGACGCCGCGCGCGGTGCGCCGCTATCTCGCGCAATTCCTGTCCGATCCGCGGGTCGTCGAGATCCCGCAGCTCGTCTGGCAGGCTCTCCTGCGCACGCTGATCCTGCCGCTGCGCAGCCGCGCGTCCGCGAAGAAGTACGCGGCCGTCTGGCTGTCCGAAGGCTCGCCGCTGCGCGTGCATACGGAGCGCCAGGTCGAGAGCGTGCGGCCGCTCTTCGCGGCGAACGGCTACCGGGTGATCGTCGAGTACGCGATGCGCTACGGCACGCCGAGCATCGCCGACGTGCTCGCGCAGCTCAAGCGCGCGGGCGCCGAGCGCGTGCTGCTGCTGCCGATGTACCCGCAATATTCGGCGTCGACGACGGCCACCGCGTTTGACGCGGCGTTCGCCGCGCTCGGCCGGATGCGCAACCAGCCCGAGATTCGCACCGTGCGCCACTACGCGGACCATCCGGCCTACATTCACGCGCTTGCCGAGCAGGTTCGCCACTATTGGGCGGTGCACGGCCGGCCCGCGTTCGATTCGGGCGACAAGCTCGTGCTGAGCTTTCACGGCGTGCCGAAGCGCACGCTCGATCTCGGCGATCCGTACCACGATCAATGCCAGCAGACGGCCGCGCTGCTGATGTCCGCGCTCGGCCTGACGACGTTCGAGTGCCGGGTCACGTTCCAGTCGCGCTTCGGCAAGGCCGAGTGGCTGCAGCCCTATACCGCGCCGACGCTCAGGGAGCTGGGCGCGGCGGGCGTGCGCCGCACGGACGTGTTCTGCCCGGGCTTCACCGCCGACTGCCTCGAGACGATCGAGGAAATCGGGATCGAGGGGCGCGGCGAGTTCCTGCACGGCGGCGGCAAGGAGTTTCACCGGATTCCGTGCCTGAATGCGTCGCGCGCATGGATCTCGGCGCTCGGCGAGATCGCCGCCGAAAACCTGCAAGGCTGGCCGGTGCGCGCGGCGCCGGCACCGGAGGCCGTGAGCTGACCGCCATGAATTTCAAGATATCGACCGAACCCGGCGCGCGGCTGCGCATCGACAAGTGGCTCTGGGCCGCGCGCTTTTTCAAGACCCGTTCGCTCGCGGCCGACGCCGTCGAAAAAGGGCGGGTGAGGATCGGCGGCGCGGCCGTCAAGCCGGCGAAGGAGGTGCGCGTCGGCGATCGGGTCGACGTGACGATCGAAGGCGTCGTCTGGGAGGTCGACGTGCTCGGCGTGTGCGACGTGCGCGGGCCCGCGAGCGTCGCGCAGACGCTCTACGCGGAAACGGAAGCGGGGCGGGAGAAGCGTCTCGCGGAACTCGAGCGGCGCCGGCATTTCCGCGAGCCGGCGGCGCAGTTGCACGGGCGGCCGACGAAGCGGGACCGCCGCGTCATCGACAGATTTTCGAATGAGAACTGAATAGCTGATCGAACGTCGCGCGTGCGCCGCCGTATTCGGTCGTCCGTTCGGTGACGGCGCCCGATAGGCAGATGGTCGTCGTGCCGGCGATGAGTACCAGCGCGACTGCCGAGATAGCGAAGGTCAGTTTCACGGTACTCCCCTCGAGAAGACGGGTGAAAGGGCCTCTGGTCCGGTGTCGGGCGACTGTCGGGGTAGGGTATACGTGCTCCGCGACACGCCTGATGGAAGTGTAGTTCAGCGCATTGGTGCGATCCAGCGAACGGTCGGTAAGGGTTGTTACAGGCCGTTTCGGCCCGAATTCGCGACGCGCGGCCGCATCGCACCGCAATGCGGCGCGATGCCTTCGCCGGGGGCGCGATTCTTGCGGAAACTCCTCTTGAATTTACCGCCCCGGGCCCCATTTGCACCGATATTGTGCGGCGCCGGCCGTTTGCCCGCAAAAGCGCGGAACCGGTTGCCGTTTTGGCTTTAACCTCTAAACCGACTTTCTAGCGATATGGAAAACACGCAAGAGAACCCGACTGACCAAACGACTGAAGAAACCGGTCGCGAGGCGCAGGCCGCGGAAAACGCGGCGCCGGCTGCCGAAGCCGCGCTCGCCGAGGCTCAAGCCAAGATCGCCGAGTTGCAGGAAAGCTTCCTGCGCGCGAAGGCGGAAACCGAAAACGTGCGCCGCCGCGCGCAGGATGACGTCGCGAAGGCGCACAAGTTCGCGATCGAGGGCTTCGCCGAAAACCTGCTGCCCGTGCTCGACAGCCTCGAGGCGGCGCTCGGCGATACGTCCGGCGATCTCGCGAAGGTCCGCGAAGGCGTCGAGCTGACGCTGCGCCAACTGGCGAGCGCGCTCGAGAAGGGCCGCGTCGCGGCGCTCAATCCGGTCGGCGAGAAGTTCGATCCGCATCTGCACCAGGCGATTTCGATGGTGCCGGCCGACCAGGAGCCGAACACGGTCGTCGCCGTGCTGCAAAAGGGGTACACGATCGCCGACCGCGTGCTGCGTCCGGCGCTCGTGACGGTCGCGCAGTCGAAGTAAGCGGCGGCGATGGCGGGCACGGGCGTCGACGCGGCGGCGTTCGCGGCGTTCGACATGCGGGCGCTGGATGTCGCGAATTTCGACGCCGGGCTCGCGAGCGCGGGCGATGCGCTCGCCGCCGTGTCCTTCTGGGGCGCCCCCAAGGGGGCTTGGCTCGCGGCGCCGACTGCTTCAACTGCGAAATCGCGAAGAAGGCGATGCTCGCGAACCCTGACGCGATCCGTGCGCTCGGCCTCGAATGGTTCCATGGCGACGCCTACGAACATCGCGCGCTCGCGCGGCGCTTCGCGCTGCACGGCGTGCCGACCGGGTTGTTCTTTCGGCGCGTCAGGAAGCTCGGCCGGGCGACCAGCCGGCACGGGCTCGCGCAGTTCGAGGCGGCCGTCGCCGCGGCCCGCGCGAAGGCTGACGCCGCGGGCGAAGCCGGGCGTCCCGCCGATTGAAAAAATTTAATGGCCGCATCGTCTTCGGGGTCTTGAAAACGGCGCGGCCGCACTTATTTCGAGTGCAGAGTCGAATTTGGCGCGGCGCGGCGGATGCAACCCGGCGCGACGCAGCGAACGGAATTTCTGGAGATTAGGAAAAATGGGAAAGATCATCGGTATTGACCTCGGCACCACGAACTCGTGCGTCGCCGTGATGGAAGGCAATCAGGTCAAGGTCATCGAGAACTCGGAAGGCGCGCGCACGACGCCGTCGATCATCGCCTACATGGACGACAACGAGGTCCTCGTCGGCGCGCCCGCCAAGCGTCAATCGGTGACGAACCCGAAAAACACGCTCTTCGCGGTCAAGCGCCTGATCGGCCGCCGCTTCGAGGAAAAGGAAGTGCAGAAGGACATCGGCCTGATGCCCTACAAGATCACCAAGGCGGACAACGGCGACGCGTGGGTGGAAGCGCACGACCAGAAGCTCGCGCCGCCGCAGGTATCGGCCGAAGTGCTGCGCAAGATGAAGAAAACCGCTGAGGATTACCTCGGCGAGCCGGTCACGGAAGCCGTGATCACGGTGCCGGCGTACTTCAACGACAGCCAGCGTCAGGCGACGAAGGACGCAGGCCGCATCGCCGGCCTCGAAGTCAAGCGGATCATCAACGAGCCGACGGCCGCGGCGCTCGCGTTCGGCCTCGACAAGGCCGAGAAGGGCGACCGCAAGATCGCGGTGTATGACCTCGGCGGCGGCACGTTCGACGTGTCGATCATCGAGATCGCGGACGTCGACGGCGAAATGCAGTTCGAAGTGCTGTCGACCAACGGCGACACGTTCCTCGGCGGCGAGGACTTCGACCAGCGCATCATCGACTACATCATCGGCGAGTTCAAGAAGGAGCAGGGCGTCGACCTGTCGAAGGACGTGCTCGCGCTGCAGCGCCTGAAGGAAGCCGCCGAAAAGGCGAAGATCGAGCTGTCGTCGGGCCAGCAGACCGAAATCAACCTGCCGTACATCACGGCCGACGCGTCGGGCCCGAAGCACCTGAACCTGAAGGTCACGCGCGCGAAGCTCGAGGCGCTCGTCGAGGAACTGGTCGAGCGCACGATCGAGCCGTGCCGGATCGCGATCAAGGACGCGGGCGTCAAGGTGTCGGACATCGACGACGTGATTCTCGTCGGCGGCCAGACCCGCATGCCGAAGGTCATGGAGAAGGTGAAGGAGTTCTTCGGCAAGGACCCGCGCCGCGACGTGAACCCGGACGAAGCCGTTGCCGTCGGCGCGGCGATCCAGGGCCAGGTGCTGTCGGGTGACCGCAAGGACGTGCTGCTGCTCGACGTGACCCCGCTGTCGCTCGGCATCGAGACGTTGGGCGGCGTGATGACGAAGATGATCAACAAGAACACGACGATCCCGACGAAGCACGCGCAGGTGTATTCGACGGCGGACGACAACCAGGGCGCCGTGACGATCAAGGTGTTCCAGGGCGAGCGCGAGATGGCGGCGGGCAACAAGCTGCTCGGCGAGTTCAACCTCGAGGGCATCCCGCCCGCGCCGCGCGGCGTGCCGCAGATCGAAGTGACCTTCGACATCGACGCGAACGGCATCCTGCACGTCGGTGCGAAGGACAAGGCGACCGGCAAGGAGAACAAGATCACGATCAAGGCGAACTCGGGCCTGTCCGAAGCCGAGATCGAGAAGATGGTGAAGGACGCGGAAGCGAACGCGGCGGAAGACCACAAGCTGCGTGAGCTCGCCGAATCCCGCAACCAGGGCGACGCGCTCGTGCACAGCACGAAGAAGGCGCTCACCGAGTACGGCGACAAGCTGGAGGCGGGCGAGAAGGAGAAGATCGAAGCGGCGCTCAAGGAGCTCGAGGACGTGCTGAAGAGCGCGTCGAGCGACAAGGCGGCGATCGATGCGAAGATCGAAGCGGTCGCGACGGCGTCGCAGAAGCTCGGCGAGAAGATGTACGCCGACATGCAGGCGCAGCAGGCCGGCGCGGCGGGCGCTGCCGGCGCGGCAGCCGAAGGTGCGGCGCAGGGCGGCGCGCAGGCGGCCGACGACGTCGTCGACGCCGACTTCAAGGAAGTGAAGAAGGACTGAAGCCGGGTCGAGGTTCGGCCGCGCCGGGCGCCCACGCGAGGCGCCCGGCGCGGCCTTCCCGGGTCCGTTGCTTCACTGCCGAATTGGCGGATCATACTTGCGCCTGGCGGGCCTCGCGGCTCTCCGGGCACATTTGTTTTATGGCGAGCGCCGCGCCGGCCGGCTTCTGCGGGCCGGCCGGCGCGGCGCTCAACCAGTCGCAAGACTTTACTGGAAGCGAGAGGAGCCGTTGCGCGCGCTTCGCGCGGCGGCATTGAAACGATATGGCGAAACGGGATTACTACGAGGTTCTGGGCGTCGCGAAGAACGCGAGCGACGACGAAATCAAGAAGGCATATCGCAAGCTCGCGATGAAGTACCACCCTGACCGCAATCCGGACAGCAAGGACGCGGAAGAGCATTTCAAGGAAGCGAAGGAAGCCTATGAAATGCTGTCGGACGGCCAGAAGCGGGCGGCGTACGACCAGTACGGCCACGCGGGCGTCGACCCGAACGTGGGGGCGGCCGGCGCGCAAGGCTTCGGCGGTTTCGCCGATGCGTTCGGCGACATCTTCGGCGACATCTTCGGCCAGGCGGCGGGCGGCGGCCGCGCGCGCGGCGGCCCGCAGGTGTATCGCGGCGCGGACCTGCGCTACAGCATGGAAATCACGCTCGAGCAGGCGGCGCACGGCTACGACACGCAGATCCGCGTGCCGAGCTGGGCGTCGTGCGGCGTTTGCCACGGCTCGGGCGCGAAGCCGGGCACGAAGCCGGAAACCTGCCCGACCTGTCACGGCCAGGGCACGGTGCGGATGTCGCAGGGCTTCTTCAGCATCCAGCAGACCTGTCCGAAGTGCCACGGCACCGGCACCTACATCCCGGAGCCATGCGTGCATTGCCACGGCTCGGGCAAGGTGAAGGAAACCAAGACGCTCGAGGTGAAGATTCCGGCGGGCATCGACGACGGCATGCGTATCCGCTCGGCGGGCAACGGCGAGCCGGGCATCAACGGCGGGCCGTCCGGCGATCTGTACGTCGAGATCCACATCAAGCCGCACTCGGTGTTCGAGCGAGACGGCGACGATCTGCACTGCCAGATGCCGATTCCGTTCACGACGGCGGCGCTGGGCGGCGAGATCGAAGTGCCGACGCTCGCCGGCCGCGCGTCGTTTACGGTGCCGGAAGGCACGCAGTCGGGCAAGACGTTCCGTCTGCGCGGCAAGGGCATCAAGGGGCTGCGCTCCAGCATCGCGGGCGATCTGTACGTGCACGTGCAGGTCGAGACGCCCGTGAAGCTCACCGAGCAGCAGCGCGATTTGCTCAAGCAGTTCGAGAAGTCGCTCGCGGAAGGCGGCCCGCGTCATAGCCCGCAGAGCAAGAGCTGGTTCGACCGGGTGAAGAGCTTCTTCGAGTGACGGACGGCACGCAGCACGCAGGTGATGCAGGATGACTGACGAAGCGGGCGCGGTGTTCGCGCTCTTCGACGATTGCGACTCGACCGCGGCAGCGCGGTCGAGTCGTTTGTATTTGGGGTTCTCGCACGAGCGCGTCTGCGCCGATCCGGCCGAGCTCGACGCGGTGTGCGCGGCCGTCGCCGACGATGCGCGGCGCGGGCTGCACGCGGCCGTGCTCGGCGATTACGAATTCGGGCGCGACCTGCAGCTCGGAACGCGCGGCGGCGGCGCGCTGCGTTTTCTGCTGTTTTCCGAATGCGCGAAGCTGTCGCGCGACGAAGTCGACGCGTGGCTCGCTGCGCGCGACGGCGGCTTGGCCGAGCCGTCGGCGGCGGGCGTCGCGCACGTGACGAAGAGCGTCGCGCGCGACGCGTTCGACGCGGCGATCGCCGCCGTGCACGACGCGCTGCGCGCGGGCGACTCGTATCAGATCAACTACACGTACCGGCTGCGCTTCGAGGCGTTCGGCGCGCCGCTCGCACTGTATCGCCGCCTGCGCGCGCGCCAGCCGGTGCGCTACGGCGCGCTCGTCGCGCTGCCGGGCGGTGCGTGGGTCGTGTCGTGCTCGCCGGAGCTGTTCGTCGAGAAGTCGGGCGCGCTCCTGCGCGCGCGGCCGATGAAGGGCACCGCGCCGCGCTCGGACGATCCGCGCGAGGATGCGGCAGCGGCCGTGTTTCTCGCGAACGACGCGAAAAACCGCGCCGAGAACGTCATGATCGTCGATCTGCTGCGCAACGATCTCGCGCGGATCGCGCGCACGGGATCGGTGACGGTGCCGGCGCTTTTCTCGGTCGAGCCGTATGCATCGGTGTGGCAGATGACGTCGACGGTCGAAGCCGGCATCGTCGGCGGCGCGACGTTCGCCGACGTGCTGCGCGCGCTTTTCCCGTGCGGCTCGATCACGGGGGCGCCGAAGCACAAGACGATGCAGTTGATCGACGCGATCGAGACGACGCCGCGCGGGCTCTATACGGGCGCGATCGGTTGGCTCGATGCGCCGCCGGACGACGGCGGGCGCGAAATTGCCGGAAAGGGCGGTGCGGCCGACGTTCCTTCGGCGCGCGCGCCGAAGGATGGCGGCCACGGATCGACGCATAACGAACCGCGTGCGGAAACCGCCGCGAAAAACCGAGAGGCGCATGCGTCGAGCGAACCCCGCTCGTGCGCCGCGACGCATGCGTGCGGCGACTTCTGCCTGTCGGTCGCGATCCGCACGCTGACGCTCGCCGCGCCGGCGGCCGACGGCGCGCGGTGCGGCACGATGGGCGTCGGCGCGGGCATCGTGCTCGACAGCGTCGCCGCCGACGAATATGCGGAGTGCGAATTGAAAGCGCGATTCCTGACCGATGCCGATCCCGGCCTTCAGCTGTTCGAGACGATGCACGCGACGCGCGAGGCCGGCGTGCGCCATCTCGAGCGCCATCTCGCGCGGCTGCGTTCGAGCGCCGACGCGCTCGGCTTCGTGTTCGACGAAGCGCAGGCGAAGCGGCGCATCGACGCGCGCTGTGCGCAGCTCGCCGATGGCGAGCACCGCGTTCGCGTCGCGCTTGCGAAGGACGGCGCGCTCGATGTCGCGGCCGCGCCGCTTGCGCCGCTCGCGGGCGACGCGGTCGACGTGCTGCTCGCCCCCGAGCACGGCTTCGCGCCGATGCGCTCGGGCGACCTGTTGCTCGCGCACAAGACGACGCGCCGCGCCGATTACGATCGCGCGTGGAAGGACGCCGAGACGTACGGCGCGTTCGACATGCTGTTCTTCAACGAGCGCGGCGAGCTGACGGAAGGCGGGCGGGCGAACGTGTTCGTGAAGCTGGACGGGCGCTGGCTCACGCCGCCGCTGGCGTCGGGCGTGCTGCCGGGCGTGATGCGCGGCGTGCTGCTCGACGATCCGGCGCTGCAGGCGTCCGAGTGCGTGCTCACGCTCGACGACGTGCTGCGCGCCGACGCGCTGATGCTGACGAACGCGCTGCGCGGCGCGGTGCCTGCGCGGCTCGTGCGAGGCGGCGAGACGGCGGCGGAACGGGGGCGATAGGCGCGCCGGCGGCGGCCGGACACGCGCTCGTTTTGTGGCCCGGCCCGCGACGACTGCAGTCGGCACGGTCTGGACGGGCGGCGTTGTCGCGGCGACGGGCATGCTCCCGAGCGAGGGCGGCCGCGTCGACGTGCGCCGCAGGCCGCGGTTGCCGGTTCGCGGTTGCGGCCTGCGGGTTGCATGATGTGGCGATCGCGCGAGCGCGGCGACGGTGGCGGCGTGCGCGCAACATCGATATCGCATCAGGAGCGGCATACGCGTGGAGCGCCCGATCAGCCGCGGTCGGGCGGCGGTCGACGGGCCGCGCGGAGCGCCGCATTGTTTCGACAGGGCGGCTCGCACCGGCGCGAGCTCCGAGGCGCGACGCCGTTCGGGCGCGCGCGCCACGAATGCATCGGCTCGTGCACCCGCCCGCTCTCGCATTGCGCCGCGACCAATAAAAAAGCGGCATCCGCCTGCGTCGGATGCCGCACTTTTTTGACGGTGCGGCGCCCGAACCTCGCTTGCGCCGCGTAAGCGAAGCGCCGCCGTGCGAAACGATTCGGACGGCCGCGCCGTCAGAACGAATGCTCGGGCCCGGGGAAACCGCCGTCCTTCACCGCGCGCACGTAAGCCTCCACCGCCGCGAAGATGCCCGGCTGCCCGTGCATGAAATCCTTGACGAAGCGCGGCCGCTTGCCCGGGAAGATGCCGAGCATGTCGTGCAGCACGAGCACCTGACCCGAGCACTCGACGCCCGCGCCGATGCCGATCGTCGGAATCGACAGCTCGCGCGTGACTTCGGCCGCGACGAGCGTCGGCACCGCTTCGAGCACGACGAGTTGCGCGCCCGCTTCCTCGACCGCGCGCGCGTCGCGCAGCAGTTGCGCGGCGCCCGCTTCCGTCTTGCCCTGCACCTTGAAGCCGCCGAACGCGTGAACCGACTGCGGCGTGAGCCCGACGTGCGCGCACACGGGCACCGACCGCTCGACGAGGAAGCGCACCGTGTCGCCGAGCCATTCGCCGCCTTCGAGCTTGACCATCTGCGCGCCCGCGCGCATCAGCTTCACCGCGCTCGCGAACGCGTCGGCGGGCGTGCCGTACGTGCCGAACGGCAGGTCCGCGACGACGAGCGCGCGCGGCTGCGCGCGCGCGACGCAGGCAGTGTGATACGCGATGTCGTCGAGCGTGACGGGCAGCGTCGTCGTCTGGCCTTGCAGCACGTTGCCGAGCGAATCGCCGATCAGCAGCACGTCGACGTTCGCGCGGTCGAGGAGGGCGGCGAAGCTCGCGTCGTAGCAGGTCAGCATCGCGATCTTCTCGCCGGCTTCACGCATCGCCTGCAGCTTGGGTACCGTCACGGCCGGTCGGCTGGATTCCTGGAGGTAGGTCATGGGAGGTCCGATTCGATGGTGAAAGAAAGGGCGGCGTCGCGACGGGCGACCGCGCGCGTGCGTCAGCGCGCGCTGCCGCCCTTGACGAAGAATTCCTTGCGGCCGCGCATCGACGCGATGCGGTCGACGAGCAGCGCAAGGTCGTCGGGGGAGTCGAGCGGATTCAGGTGCTCGGCCGCGACCGTCAGTACGGGCGTACGGTCGTAGTGATAGAAGAATTCGTTGTATGCGTCGCAGAGCGAGCGCAGATAGGCATCGCCGATCTGCAGCTCCATCGGCTCGCCGCGCTTCTGGATTCGCGCAAACAGCACTTCGGGGCTCGCCTGCAGATAGACGACGAGGTCGGGGGCGGGCGCCGGCGTGTCGAGGTGCGCGGCGAGCGACCGGTACAGCTGCCATTCGTCGTCGGGCAGCGTGAGCCGCGCGAAGATTTCGTTCTTCTGCGGCATGAAATCCGCAACGATCGGCGTGTTCGCTTCGTATGTCGCAGCAATCTCGCGCGCCTGGCGCTCGCGCTGCAGCGCGAACGCGAGCTGCGTCGGCAGCGCGTAGCGCGCGGTGTCGCGATAGAAGCGTTCGAGAAACGGGTTGTCCTGCGGGCGTTCGAGGAGCGCGCGCATCGACCAGCGTTCGGCGAGCAGCGTCGCGAGCGTCGTCTTGCCGACGCCGATCGGCCCTTCGATCGCGAGGTAGCGGCACGGCGGCCGCCAGTCGGGGGCAGTGACGGTGAGCGGTGTCGAGTTCATCGGCAGCGGTTTTTTTCGGCGGCGGCCCGCATGGCCAGGCACTGGCAGGTCTGGACCTTCTCGATGCGCTGGTGCGCGACGTCCGCGAGGAATTCGTCGGCGCGGCCGCGCGCGGGAATCGCGAGCGCCGGATCGATCTCGACGAGCGGCACGAGCGCGAACGCGCGTTCGGTCAGGCGCGGATGCGGGACGACGAGGTCGGGTTCGGCGATCGTCAGTTCGCCGTAGAGCAGGATGTCGATGTCGAGCGTGCGCGGCGCGTTCCGGTACGGACGCTCGCGGCCGAAGTGGTGCTCGATCTTCTGGCAAAGCGCGAGGAGCGCACGCGCGGCGAGCGTCGTGTCGATCTTCACGACGCAGTTGTAGTAATCGCCGCCGTCCGCGTCGACGGGCGCCGTCCGGTACAGGCTCGACTTGCCGAGCACCGTGATGGTGTGCTGCTGGGCGAGGCAGACCACTGCGTCCTTCAAGGCCTGGCGCGCGTCGCCGAGATTGGCCCCCAGCCCGAGATAAGCAACCGTCATGGCTTTCCTTCCTACGTCGTTCGACGGCGCAAGCGTCAGTCGTTCGCGTCGGACTCGCCGCGCACGGCGCCTTCCGTGCCCTCGGCGCTTTCGTCCGTCCGGCGGCTGCGTCCGCCGCGGCGGCGCCGTTTGCGAGGCGACTTGTCGCGGCTGCCGCCCTGCGTGAGGAGAGCCTCGCGCGTCGCGGCGTCGCCGTCGATGAAATCCGTCCACCACTGTCCGACGGCGGGATCGAGCTCGCCGGATTCGCAGCGTAACAGGAGGAAATCATACCCCGCTCTGAATCGTTGGTGTTCGAGCAGCCGCAGCGCGCTGCGGCCGGAGCGCTTCTCGAGGCGCAACTGCAGCCCCCAGATCTCGCGCATGTCGGCCGAATAGCGCTTGTGGATCGCGAGCTTCTCGGTCTGCATGTCGATCACGTCGTCCATCGCGCGATTGATCGCGGGAACCGGATACTCGCCGTTTGCGGCGTACTGCTCGAAGCGCTGGCGCATGTCGTGCCAGAGGAGCGTCGCGAACAGGAAGCCGGGCGACACCGGCTTGCCCGCGCGCACGCGCGCGTCGGTGTTGTTCAGCGCGAGCGTGACGAACTTCTCGCCCTGCGGCTGTTCGAGCACGACGTCGAGGAGCGGCAGCAGCCCGTGGTGCAGCCCCTGCTTGCGCAGCTGCTTCAGGCACGCGAGCGCGTGGCCCGACAGCAGCAGCTTCAGCATCTCGTCGAAGAGGCGCGCGGCCGGCACGTTGTTGATCAGATCGGCGAGCTCCTTGATCGGCTCGCGCGTCTTTTCCTCGATGTCGAAGCCGAGCTTCGCCGCGAAGCGCACGACGCGCAGCATCCGCACCGGGTCCTCGCGGTAGCGCGTCGCCGGATCGCCGATCATCCGCAGCAGGCGCGCGCGCATGTCGGCCATCCCGTCGTGATAGTCGAGCACGGTCTGCGACGCGGGATCGTAGTACATCGCGTTGATCGTGAAGTCGCGGCGCGCCGCGTCCTCGTGCTGCTCGCCCCACACGTTGTCGCGCAGCACGCGGCCGCTCGCGTCGACCGCGTGCGTGCGGCGGTCGAGCTCGTCGCGCTTCAGGCGCTTCGCGGGCGCGGGGTCGGCGGGCTCCTGCGGCGCGTCGACGAGCGCGCGGAACGTCGACACCTCGATCAGCTCCTGCCCGAACTGCACGTGGACGATCTGGAAGCGCCGGCCGATCAGCCGCGCGCGGCGGAACAGGCGCTGGACCTCGGTCGGCGTCGCGTCGGTCGCGACGTCGAAATCCTTCGGCGCGATGCCGAGCAGCAGGTCGCGCACGGCGCCGCCGACGATGAACGCGCGAAAGCCCGCTTGCTGCAGCGTGTCGGTCACGCGGATCGCGTTTTTCGAGATGAGCGCGGGATCGATCGCGTGAACGCTCGCGGGCACGACGGTCGGCTCGCCGTTGCGGGCCTTCTTTGGCGCGCTACGCGCGGATTTCGCGCGGCTCGCGGCGGCGGGCGCGGCCGATGCGCCGCCAACGGCGGCTTCGCGCGGGGCGGCCGGGGCCTGCGGCGCGTCTTGCGCCTCGCGGGCGTCCTGCCCGAACAGCTTGCGGATGAGTTTCTTGATCACGACGGTTGGAAGAGGTCGAGGATGCGCCAGCCGTGTTCGCGTGCGTATGCGCGCAGCGTGTCGTCGGGATTGGTCGCGATCGGGTCGGTGACTTTTTCGAGGAGCGGAATGTCGTTGTGCGAATCGCTGTAGAAGTAGCTGCGATCGAAGTCTTCCCAGCGCTTGCCGAGCGACGCGAGCCACGCCTGCGTGCGCGTGATCTTGCCTTCGCGGTAGCTCGGCGTGCCGCGCGGGCGGCCGGTGAACGCGGAGTCGGGACGGCCGTCGACGGTTTCCACTTCGCACGCGATCAGCGTGTCGACGCCGAACGCGGTCGCGATCGGGCGCGTGATGAATTCGTTCGTCGCGGTGACGATGCAGCAGAGGTCGCCCGCGTCCTGGTGCCGGCGCACGAGCTCGATCGCGGCGGGCAGCATCGCCGGCCGGATCACCTCGTGCATGTACTGGTCGTGCCATTGCGCGAGCTGCGCGCGCGAATACTTCGCGAGCGGCGTGAGCATCGCGCTCAGGTACGCGTGGATGTCGAGCTTGCCGGCCTTGTAGTCGGCGTAGAAGCTGTCGTTCTGACGCGAGAAGCTGTCCGCGTCGACGATGCCGAGACGGACCATGAAGCGGCCCCACTCGTGGTCGCTGTCGGTCGGGATCAACGTGTGATCCAAGTCGAAAAGTGCCAAATTAGTCATGGATGCGTATTTTACTTGAAGCTACTTGAACCGGCCCGGGGCGGCCTCGTCGCGCTCCGGCGCGGCCAGCATCGCGCGCAGGAGCGGCAGCGTCACCGCGCGCTTTTGCTCGAGCGAGAAGCGGTCGAGCGCGTCGAGGAGCGCCATCAGGCTCGGCATGTCGCGGCGGAAATGGGTAAGGAGGTAGAACGGCACGTCGTCGGCGAGCGCGATCCCGCGCTCCTTCGCCGCGTGCTTGAGCACGGCCACCTTGCCTTCGTCGGTGAGCGGCGCGAGATGGAACACGAGCCCCCAGCCGAGGCGGGTGCGCAGGTCCTCGCGGACGTCGAGCGCGAGCGGCGCGGCGGGGCCGGCCGCGACGAGCGCCGTCATCGGATGCGCGCGCACTTCGTTGAACAGGTTGAAGAGCGCGATCTGCTGCGCATCGTTGAGCGCGTCGCAGTCGTCGACCGCGTAGAGCGACGCGCGCGGATCGAACACGAACGCGTCGAGCCCGCTTTGCGGGCTCACGTAACGCGCGTGGCCGTACGTCGTGTCGTGCACGAGCGCCTGCAGCAGGTGACTGCGGCCGCTGCCCGCTTCGCCCCATACGTAGAACGTGCGGTCGGCCACGGGGCCGGCCGCGAGCGCGAGATCGAGCTCGCGCAGGCGCGTGACGAGCTCGGCGTTCGTGCCCGAGTAGAAATTGTCGAACGTCGCGGGCGGCGGGGTGCCGAGGTCGAGCGTCAGTTGACGGGATACAGTCACGGTGCGAATCGGGTCCGGTGTTGCGTGCCCGAAGGGCGGCGGCGCGTGAACGGCATCGTCGGCGAGCGTCCGCGTCCGCGGCCGCTCGCGGCGGGCCGGCAGGCGGCGCGCCGCGAGCGGGTGGCCCGCCGTGCGGCGGCGCCCGCCAGGCGAGGGCGCCGCCGCTCGAGCGGCGAAAACGGTGACGAATGGAGCACGATGCGTTCCCTGATGAATCGATGCGGGGAATTCCGGCCGCCCGGCCGGCTTCGGGTAAAATCGCATTTTACCGACCTTCTCGCATTCCCCCATGAATCCTCCGAAATCCGCTCCTGACGCTCAAGGTCTGTCCTATCGCGACGCGGGCGTCGACATCGACGCGGGCGATGCGCTCGTCGACAAGATCAAGCCCTTTGCGAAGAAAACGCTGCGCGACGGCGTGCTCGGCGGCATCGGCGGGTTCGGCGCGCTGTTCGAAGTGCCGAAGAAGTATCGCGAACCGGTGCTCGTGTCGGGCACCGACGGCGTCGGCACGAAGCTCAAGCTCGCGTTTCATCTGAACAAACACGACACGGTCGGCCAGGATCTCGTCGCGATGAGCGTGAACGACATCCTCGTGCAGGGCGCCGAGCCGCTGTTCTTCCTCGACTATTTCGCGTGCGGCAAGCTCGACGTCGACACGGCCGCGACCGTCGTCAAGGGCATCGCGCAGGGCTGCGAGCTGTCGGGCTGCGCGCTGATCGGCGGCGAGACGGCGGAGATGCCGGGCATGTATCCGGACGGCGAATACGATCTGGCGGGCTTCGCGGTCGGCGCGGTCGAGAAGAGCAAGATCATCGACGGCAGCACGATCGCCGAGGGCGACGCGGTGCTGGGCCTCGCGTCGAGCGGCATCCATTCGAACGGCTTCTCGCTCGTGCGCAAGATCATCGAACGCGCGAATCCGGACCTGTCGGCCGATTTCCACGGCCGCTCGCTCGCCGACGCGCTGATGGCGCCGACCCGCATCTACGTGAAGCCGCTCCTCGCGCTGATGGAGAAGATCGCGGTGAAGGGCATGGCGCACATCACGGGCGGCGGCCTCGTCGAGAACATTCCGCGCGTGCTGCGCGACGGCCTCACCGCCGAACTCGACCAGCGTACGTGGCCGCTGCCGCCGCTGTTCCAGTGGCTGCAGCAGCACGGCGGCGTCGCCGACGCGGAAATGCACCGCGTGTTCAACTGCGGGATCGGGATGGCCGTGATCGTATCGGCCGCCGATGCGGACGAAGCGCTCCGCCAGCTGACCGACGCCGGCGAGCAGGTGTGGAAGATCGGCGCCGTGCGCGCGAGCCGCGAGGGCGAGGCGCAGACGGTCGTGGTCTGACGCGCCGCGCCGTCGGGATGTTCATCGAAAGCCGCCCGGAGCCGATCCGGGCGGCTTTTTTTCTGGGCCGCGCGCTGCGCCGATGACGGCCGCGCATGGGGCCGGAGCAAGTGCCGAAGCGCCAGCAGCCTTGCACGGGACGGGATTAGGCGCTGATGCGCCGAGTTTCGTCGACGTCCGCCCGGCATGAGCGCTGAAGCGCCACCTGTGGTCGATAGGAGGAACAACGATGACCGACGACGAACACGCGATTCGCGAACTGATCGAAACCTGGTTCGTCGCGAGCCGGCGCGGCGATCTGACGACGGTGCTCGATCTGATCGCCGACGACGCGATCTTCATGGTGCCCGGCCGGCCGCCGTTCGACAAGGCGGCGTTCGCCGCCGCGTCGCGGGACGCGAATGCGGTGAGCCCGCCGCCGCGGATCGACGGCCGCTACCGGATCGACGAATTGCGCGTGCTGGGCGACTGGGCGTACCTGCGCAACTTCCTCGAAATCGACGTGACGCCGCCGGGCGGCGACACCATGCGCCGCTGCGGCCATACGCTGACGATCCTGCGCAAATCGGACGGCCGCTGGCGGCTCGTGCGCGACGCGAATCTGCTCGCGTCGCCCGCCTGACGGGCGGGGCGGGCGGCGTGCAGCCCGTCAGGCCGGCGCGCGGCCGTCGAGCACCCGCTCGAGCGCGTCGACCGCGCGCGCGGTCGCGTCCGTGGCGCAGCAATCGACGACGACCCGCTCCGGCATCGCGCGCAGCCATGTCAACTGCCGCTTGCAGAGCTGCCGGGTCGCGAAGATGCCCTTGTCGCGCATCGTCCGGTAGTCGGTCACGCCGTCCAGATACTCCCACGCCTGCCGGTAGCCGACGCAGCGCATCGACGGCAGGCCGAGATGCAGATCCTCGCGCCGGCGCAGGCGCTCGACTTCGTCGATGAAGCCCGCCTCCAGCATCGCGTCGAAGCGCGCGGCGATGCGCGCATGCAGCACCGCGCGGTCCGACGGCTCGAGCGCGACGGGCACGAACCGCAGGCCCGCCGCCGCGTCGTCGTCGCGCGGCGGCGCGGCGAGGAGCGCGGACATCGGCCGTCCCGTCAGCCGATACACCTCGAGCGCGCGCTGAATGCGCTGCGAATCGTTCGGCGCGAGCCGCGCGGCCGTCGCCGGATCGACGCTCGCCAGGCGCGCGTGCAGCGCGGGCCATCCGTCGCGCGCGGCTTCGGCGTCGAGCGTCGCGCGCACCTCCGGGTCGGCCGCCGGCAGGTCGTTCAGGCCCTGCGTCAGCGCCTTGTAGTAGAGCATCGTGCCGCCCGCGAGGAGCGGCGTGCGGCCGCGCGCGGCGATTTCGGCGACGACGCGCAGCGCGTCTGCGCGGAATTCGGCGGCCGAGTAAGCGTCGGCCGGATCGACGATGTCGATCAGATGGTGCGGCACGGCCGCGCGCTCGTCGCGCGTCGGCTTCGCGGTGCCGATGTCCATTCCGCGGTAGACGAGCGCCGAATCGACGCTGACGATCTCGATCGGCCGGCGCGCGGCGAGCGCGAGCGCGGCGGCCGTCTTGCCGGACGCGGTCGGGCCGAGCAGGCACGCGACCGTCCGCGCGGGTGCTGCGGTGCGTTCGCTCATTGGCCGCGCATGAAGAGCCGGTCGAGATCGCCGAGCGTCAATTGATACCAGGTCGGCCGGCCGTGGTTGCATTGGTCCGCGCGCTCGGTCGCCTCCATCTGGCGCAGCAGCGCGTTCATCTCGTCGAGCGTGAGCCGCCGGTTCGCGCGCACCGCGTGATGGCACGCGAGCGTGCCGAGCAGTTCGTGCTGGCGCTCGGTCAGCACCCGCGAGCCGCCGAATGCGTGCAGATCCGCGAGCACCGCGCGCGCGAGCGCCTGCAGGTCGGCATCCTTCAGAAGCGCGGGCACCGCGCGGATCGCGAGCGTCGTCGGCGACAGCACCGCGAGATCGAAGCCGAGCGCGTCGAGCGTCTCGCGCTCTTCCTCGGCCGTGCCGATCTCGACGGGCGTCGCGCTCATCGACACAGGAATCAGCAGCGTCTGCACGGCCACCGTGCGGTCGGCGAGCGCGCGTTTGAACTGCTCGTACAGAATCCGCTCGTGCGCGGCGTGCATGTCGACGATCACGAGGCCGCGCGCGTTCTGCGCGAGCACGTAGATGCCGTGGATCTGGCCGACCGCGAAGCCGAGCGGCTGCTCGTCGTGCATCGGGAGGGCGGACGCATCCGCCGCCGAGAACGCGGGCGACGCGGCGCCGCCCGGCATGGTCGCGAAGCGGTGCGCGCTCGGCGTATCCGCTGCATCCGTCGCGTCGCGTGCCTCGAGCCCGTCGCCCGTCGTTCCGTGCGGCGTGCCCGCGTCTTTCCGGCCGAAAAGCGCGTCGTATAGCGCGAGCGGTTGCGCGACGGGCAGCGTGCCTTGCGTCATCCGCGATTGCCGCAGCCATGTGTTGCCGGGCGCCGGCTGGCCGGCGCCGGCGTCCGCGCCGGCCGCGAGGCCCGGGCGGACGAACGACGCGCCCGGCGCGGCGAACGATTCGGTCGACGCCGGCTCGACCGGCGAAAGATGCGCGGCGTGGCCGCCCGCGGTCGTTTCCGGCGATGCGCCCGCATGCCGCGCGAGCGCGCGCTGCACCGCATGGAACACGAACTGGTGGATCGAGCGCGAATCGCGGAAGCGCACCTCGATCTTCGACGGATGGACGTTCACGTCGACGGCTTCCGGCGGCAGGTCGAGGAACAGCACGTACGACGGATAGCGGTCGCCGTGCAGTACGTCCTCGTACGCGGCGCGCGCCGCATGCGTGAGCAGCTTGTCGCGCACGAAGCGGCCGTTGACGAAGAAGTATTGCTGGTCCGCGCGGCCGCGGCTCGCGGTGGGCAGCCCCGCGCAGCCGTAGACGGCGAGCGGCCCGGCGCGCTCGTCGAGCGGCAGATGCGCGCTCGAGAAGCCTTCGCCGAGAATCTTCGCCACGCGCGCCGCCGGCTCGCTCGCGTTCCAGTGCTCGACCGCGCGGCCGTTGTGCAGCACCGAGATCGCGACGTCCGGCCGCGCGAGCGCCGCGCGGCGGATCATCTCGAGGCAATGGCCGAATTCGGTCTGCTCGCTCTTCAGGAATTTGCGGCGCGCGGGCGTGCTGAAGTACAGCTCGCGCACTTCGATCGTCGTGCCGCGCGTGCCGGCCGCGGGCGCGAGCACGCCCGTCTGCGCGTCGATGCGCGTCGCGTGCGCGGCCTCCTCGGTGCGGCTCGTGATGAACATTTCGGCGACCGATGCGATCGACGCGAGCGCCTCGCCGCGGAACCCGAGCGTCGCGACCGCCTCGAGCTCGGCGAGCGAGCGGATCTTGCTCGTCGCGTGGCGCATCAGCGCGAGCGGCAGCTCGTCGGCGGGAATCCCGCAGCCGTCGTCGGTGATCGAGATGCGCTTGACGCCGCCTTCGTCGAGCATGATGCGCAGCGTGCTCGCGCCCGCGTCGAGCGCGTTCTCGACGAGCTCTTTGACGACGGACGCGGGCCGCTCGACCACTTCGCCCGCCGCGATCTGGCTGATCAGCTGATCGGGCAGCGGCTGGATCGCGCGCAGCTGGCGCGGCGCGGACGGGGAGGCGCCGTCGGGCGTCGCGCCCACGGCGGAATCGGTGAATTCGGACATGGCGGAATTATAGCGAGCCTGTGCCGGGCGTCGCCCGCCGCGCTCGGTGCGCGACCTCGCTCGCCGACCAAATTTCACGGTCGCTTAAGGCACTTTCGGTATCATGACAGCATGGATTTTTCGCATCCGGCCCTGCTTCTGGCCTTTTTGCGGCCGGCGCGCGCTCACTTCGTCACCGACACAAGGAAACGCATTTGGAAACGCTGCTTCATTTCGTCAGCCTCGTCTTGCACATCGATGCATTTCTCGGCGATTTCATCCGGCAGTATGGCGCCTGGGTCTATCTGGTGCTGTTCCTGATCGTTTTCTGCGAAACCGGGCTCGTGGTCTTCCCGTTCCTGCCGGGCGATTCGCTGCTCTTCATCGCGGGCGCGTTCGCGTCGACGGGCGAAATGACGCTCGCGGGGCTCATCGTGCTGCTGCTCGTCGCGGCGGTCGGCGGTAATACGGTCAACTATCTGATCGGCCGCGCGATCGGGCCGAGAGTCTTCAACACGCACATTCCGGGGCTCGAGCGCTTCCTCGATCGCGCCGCGCTGCAAAAGACTCACAACTTCTACGAGCGGCACGGCGGCAAGACGCTCGTGCTCGCGCGTTTCATCCCGGTCGTGCGCACGTTCGCGCCGTTCGTCGCGGGCGCATCGGCGATGAGCTTCGCGCGCTTTCAGCTGTTCAACGTGATCGGCGCGCTGATCTGGGTGCTGCTGCTCGTGTTCCTCGGCTACTTCTTCGGCAACATTCCGTTCATTCGCCATTACCTGAACGTGATCGTGCTCGTCGGGATCGGCGCGGCGGTGATTCCCGTCGCGATCGGCGCGCTGTGGAAGCTGCTGCGCCGCAAGTCGGACGGGCAGAAGACGCAGGGGAGCCGCTGAGCGGCGAGAGGCGGGAGCCGCCGCGACGCGCGCGGCCTGCGACGCGCGCGGCACGGTGCGCAGGATTGCACGGCGTGGCATGAGCCACGCCGTTTTTCATGGTGCGTCGTGCGGCGTGATTCGGCTCGACGCGTGAACGGCCTGTCGCCGCATGGCAAGCTGGAACGGAAACGATCGCCGAATGCGACGCCGCCCGCTTCGAAGAGGGGGGCGACGATGGAAGGGCCAAGCGGGGCGGCCTGCGCGGTGCGCACCGCGCGAGCATGTCGTCGCGACGGTGCGATTGCGCGGCGCGCGCCGCGCGACGGCGTCAGGACTTGACGGCATCCGCGGTCGTCCGATGCGCGATCGGGGTTTCCGGCGTCGGATAGCCGGCTTCGCGGAACGTGTCGAGGATCGCGCGATTGGTGTCGCAGTACACCTGCCAGTAGTTCCCGGGTTGCGTCGACGGCCGCACGAACAGGAGCGGGCCTTCCGGCGTGAACGACAGCACGCCGACGTCGGGCGCCGGATGCTTGACGACGTTCGGGATCAGCTCGAGCGCCGCCTTCAGGCGCCGGATCGCATCGGACGCGTCGACGCCGTTCGCGATCTTCGCCGTCAGATCGACGCGACGCGTCGGCGTCGCGCTGTAGTTCGCGATGTTGTCGGAGAAGATCTTGTTGTTGCCGACGAGCGTGACGACGTTGTCTCCCGTGACGATCGTCGTGCCGAAGAGGCCGAGCTCCTTGACGGTGCCCGTCACGCCGCCCGCCGAGATCACGTCGCCGACCTTGAACGGGCGCAGCACCTGCATGAACACGCCGGCCGCGAAGTGCGCGAGCAGGCCGCCCCACGCGGTGCCGACCGCGAGGCCGAGGCCCGCGAGCAGCGCGGCGAACGAAGTGGTTTGCACTCCGAACACTTGCAGGATCGCGAGGATCAGGAGCACCGTGAGCAGCACGCTGACGACGGACTCCAGATAGTGCGACAGCGTCGTGTCGACTTTTCCGCTTCTGCGGATGATCTTGCCCATCAGGTTCGTGACGATCCGGATCGCCCAGCGTCCGATGATCCAGAGCGCGATCGATGCGATGACTTGCAGGCCGAAATCGATGCCGCGAGTGACGATGAAGGTTTGCACGGAGGCGAGATCCACGAAGAGGTCTCCAAATGAATTGAACGGAGGCGGCCGTGAAGCCACGCGAAAAGGGGCTTTTTTATAACCGACTCGCGGCGATGGGGCAACCTTCGCCGCGCGACCGGTGCGTCACGTGGAGCGATGCGGCGTGAAAGGAACCTGCCGGATGTTGCCGCGGCGCGCAATGATCGCCGTGCTTTCCGGGATCTTTTCCCACGCGTCGTGCAGGTCGACGAGCGGCTCGGACAGCACGAGGAAAGCGTCGTCGCCGATTGCCTGGATGCGCGGATCGTGCGGATACAGCTCGTGCAGATGGTGGAACGACGCGCTGTGAAAGAGCGAGCGCGAGTCGCGCTCGCTCGAATAGCGGACCGCGACGACCTGCTCGCCGTCGGTCGCGCAGACGGTCATGTTGAGCGGCGCGTCGACGCGATGATGTGCGCCCGCATCCTCGATCGTTCCCGCCATTCGCTCGAGCGCGGGCAGCGGATCGTGCTCGAGCCCGAACGTGAGCGCGAGATGGAACATCACTTCGGAGTCCGTCGAACCTTCGATCGACGCGAAGAGCGCGGGATCGATGCGCATCATCAGCTCGCGCCGCAGCGTGTGATAGTGACGGATCAGCCCGTTGTGAGCGAACAGCCAGCGGCCGCGGCGAAACGGGTGGCAGTTGGTTTCCTGCACGGGCGTGTCGGTCGCCGAGCGAACGTGCGCGACGAAGAGCGGCGAGCGGATCGCACGCGCCGCTTCGCGCAGGTTGCGGTCGTTCCATGCGGGACTCACGCAGCGGTAGAGGAACGGAATCTCGTCGGGTTCTCCGTACCAGCCGATGCCGAAGCCGTCGCCGTTGGTCGTCGTCGCGCCCATCCGCGAATGCAGGCTCTGGTCGATCAGCGAATGCTTTGCGCGAAACAGCACGGTTTCGAGCTGGATCGGATTGCCGGTGTAGGCGAGCCAGCGGCACATCGTAAGCACCTCCGTCGAACGCGCGCGGGCGGATCGATCGCCGCGATCATCGTGATCGCCGAGATTCGCCGCGCAGACTGCGATGTGCGAAGCCTAGCCGATTTTGCGCGCGCCTGCTGCTAGGCGGCTCTGGGCCGAGCGCGGCGCAAAACGAAACGGGCCGCATGCGCGCGCATGCGGCCCGTTGCCGGGGCGGCCCCGTTTCGTCACGCATCGTCACGCTCCGCCCGCGCTCGCGCGCGTGCGGAGCGCGGCTCGACGCGTTATGTCGCGGACGTGCGTCCGTACGTATCCTCGAAGCGAACGATATCGTCCTCGCCGAGGTACGCGCCCGACTGGACTTCGATCAGCTCGAGCGGAATCTTGCCGGGGTTCTTCAGGCGGTGCGTGGCGCCGAGCGGAATGTAGGTGGACTGATTTTCGGTCAGGATGATTTCGTTGCCGTCGTTCGTGACGAGCGCGGTGCCCTTCACGACGATCCAGTGCTCCGCGCGATGATGATGCATCTGCAGGCTCAGTTGCGCGCCCGGATTGACGACGATGCGCTTCACCTGGAAGCGGTCGCCCTGATCGATGCCTTCGTACGAGCCCCACGGCCGGATCACGCGGCGATGCGTGACGGATTCGTGCCGGCCCGACGCGTTCAGCCATTCGACGACCTTCTTCACGTCCTGCGCGCGGTCGCGATGCGCGATGAGCACGGCGTCCGCGGTTTCGACGATGACGATGTTGTCGATGCCGATCGCGGCGACCATTCGATGCTCGGCGCGGATGTACGAGTTCTCGACCGAGTCGGTGTATACATCGCCGATGAGCGCGTTGCGCTGCGCGTCGGTGGCCGCGATGTCGGCGAGCGCGCTCCACGAGCCGATGTCGTTCCAGCCGAGATTCGCGGCGACGACGACGGCTGCGCGCTCGGTCTTCTCCATCACCGCATAGTCGATCGACACGTTCGGGCTTGCCGCGAACGCTTGCGGATCGAGCCGCAGGAAATCGCAATCGCGCTTCGCCGCATCGAGCGCGAGCTCGGCCTGGCGCGCGATGTCGGGCGCGTGGCTGCGCAGCTCGTCGAGATACGTCGACGCCTTCAGCATGAACATCCCGCTGTTCCAGTAGTAGCCGCCGTCCGCGACGAAGCGCTCGGCGGTCGGGGCATCCGGCTTCTCGACGAACGCGTCGACGCGATAGACCTGCGCGTCGCCCGCGAGCGCCGCGCCGCGGCGGATGTAGCCATAGCCGGTGTGCGCCTGCGCCGGGGTGACGCCGAAGGTGACGAGATGCTCGTCGGCCGCGACGGTCGCCGCCGTCTTCACGACGTCGACGAATGCGGCTTCGTTGTCGATTGCGTGATCGGACGGCAGCACGAGCAGTAGCGCATCGGGCGATTCGCGCAGCGCGAGGAGAGCGGCGATCGCGATCGCGGGCGCGGTGTTGCGCCCCATCGGCTCGAGGACGATCGACGACGGCGTGATCCCGACCTGGCGCAACTGCTCGGCGACGAGGAAGCGCTGCTCGTTGTTGGTGACGACGATCGGCGCGCCGATGCCTTCGACGTCACGTACGCGCAGTGCGGTCTGTTGGACGAGCGTGTTGTCGCCGGTGAGCTTCAGATACTGTTTCGGATAGCCGCCGCGCGACATCGGCCAGAGGCGAGTGCCGCTGCCGCCGCACAGGATCACCGGAAAAATGTTCATGAATGACCTCGGTTTGCAAAGCTGTTCTGGCTCGTGCCGCTGAACCAGTGGTTTTCGATTCTTTCGACGCGCCGGCCTGCCTTGTTTCGTCGGCCGATTTTCAACTGTCAGGATGATCTTGGCGAATCGCATTTCGCCGTGCGATTCGCCATCGTGCGTGCGATAGTACATTACGCATCCAACGCCAAGCCTTCACGAGCGGCCGCGCTCGATTGCCGCGCACCCGCTCCAGCGGCCGAGGTACCCAATGGCGTCCTTCAAAGAGCGCTTACCTTCTTTGCACCTGCCGCTGCCGGGCGACTGCCCAAAGCAAATGCTTGAGTACATTGCGGGTCCAGCGAAATGCTTTGCGAAGGGCTCGATGTGGATCGTCGCGCACATGCTCCAATGGCCGTGCCGCGAGCGGAGCCAGTTTCCGCACCACTGATTCGGGCGTAACATAAAGCTCAGTGCTCCAATTCCAGTAGATCGGATAACGTAACAGAACGCCGGCGACCAGCATCTCGAGTGTAAGCGTGCGCCGTCGCCACGGTATCGGCCGGATTGCATCCGACGTGAGTCCCCATCCAGCGTAAAAAGGCAAGCCGTATGTGAAGACTTTTTTTCCACGTAGTAGCGCATCGAAACCAGCGAGGGACGATAGCGTGTGCACTTCATCCGCGTACTCGATGAGCGAAAGCACATCAGCATCGGTGTCGACGACGTCGGCCAAGCGATACGCGTCAACGAGCCCGATTCGGTTGCCGGAAAGTACGTCCGGATGCGGTTTATACACAATGAATCCATCGGGATTACGCGCGCGCACTTCGCGAAGCAAGGCCTCGGCGGAACCGAACAGGCTCGTGCCGAAGCGGATCGACGCATCGTCGGCCACTTGACCGGGCACGAGCAATAGCGCTCTACCGGCTGGCGCGCGCCAATTCGGTTTCCGTCGGCCAAGGTTGTATTTCGTGACTCCCGAGCGCACGATCAACTCCCGCAGCGCTTCTGCACGCACGAGTTCAGCATTATCAAATTGCGTCTCATTGAGGATGTCCGTCAGATCGCTGGGCCCCCGTGCATCGAAATAGATACCGCGCCGGTCGATGACCTGACTCAGCGGCGCACTCATGTCCGAGCCCAGGCCCAGTGAGTGGAAAAAGCCATCTTCCATGCGAATGACGCGGGCACCTGGCGCAATGCTTTCGACATGTTTGCTGCCCCACAATGCAATCCACTCGTTCGGACTTACCGCGCGAGGCGAATGCGGCCAGCGCAACGTGCCCCCGCCGGCGCTGAGAAATGGTGTCGCAAATGGGCGCTTCCAAAGTTGAAAGCGCACGCCGGCGATATGAGCGTAATCGCTGAATCGGTCGCGGATCGCGTACTGCAACTCGATGCTGTCAAGCACTTGATCGAGGCTGCACGGTTCCTCACTGTCTGGGGCCATGTAGTGCGACAGCCGCAGATAGACGGCCTCGAACAGTGCGGCGAGAGTCGGACGCGCGCGGCGCTCGGGCAAAGGAATGTCATCCTGTGTCAGTCCCCAGCCCGCGTAAAAAGGCTTGCCGAAAACCCGCACTGGTATACCGGCAATCAGGGCCTCCAAACCCTCGAAAGCGTCGACCGTGTAGACATGGTCAATTTGGCTCAAGACGGAAAAGAAGTGGTATCCCTGTTCAATCTTGCGTGCGCGTTCGGGAAACCGCGGCGTGAGCTGCCACGCCCCGGACGCGTTGTCCGAAGATGGCCACAGCCACAGTTCTGCGTCAGGATGTTCGTCCCTCGCCGTGGAGAGCATTCGCAGAAATGTTGTGCTCCCCCCGAAGCCAGCGCATTTCCGCTGATCGATGAGCAGAATTCTGCGCATGCGTGGTACGACCGACAATCCTGCGGGACACCCGCGCCTTACAGTCCGCTCGCGTCCCGCTCCGGTGAGGACGAGACGCTTCATGAGCCGCACCACATCGGGCGATTCACCCAGCGCCCTGTCATGCGCGAAGAGCCGGTTTAGCGCGTCGCACATCGTTGTCTGGGGATTGCCGCGATAAGGCGGCGCGAACCACGACAACATCGGCACACCGGCCGCGCCTGTTGACCAGATGGGCCCTGGCATAATCACTACCGCGTCATCACGAACGATGCGCGCAAGCTTGAGCAGAAGCTTGCCGTGAAAGCGGTCCGTTCGGGTTGCGCAGCCTTGAACGCAAACTGGAATTTTCATGAAATCGACAACGCGCGTCGTGACGACACGTTCAGAATGCGTTGAGCTCCTCTAGTGAAATGGGGGCGGTACCTACCTTGCCGACAACGATACCTGCGGCGCGATTGGCCACGTGCGCCGCATCCTCCATGCCGCAGCCTGCTCCTAATGCGACAGCCATTGTTGCGATCACGGTATCGCCAGCGCCCGACACATCGTAGACTTCGCGGGCCTGTGCCGGGATACGAATGTGCCGGTCGTCGATGAATAGACTCATGCCTTCTTCCGATCGCGTGACGAGGAGGGCTTTGAAACCGAGCCGATCACGCAGAGCAAATGCCTTGCTTTCGAAGTCGGCCTCCGATGACGGCGTGCCGACAACCATCGCGAATTCCTCACGGTTCGGCGTGAGTAGCGTTGCTCCCTCGTATGGCGAATAATCCGCCCCTTTCGGATCGACGAGCACGATTTTTCCTTGCTTCCGAGCCATCTGCATCATCGTGCGCAAGTGTGCAAGTCCGCCTTTCCCATAATCGGAGAATACGACGACACTGTAACCATCCAACGCCGCTTCGAACGACGATATGAGCGGCAACAGCAATTCATGATCCGGCCGCTCTTCAAAGTCGGCACGCACGACTTGCTGACCCCGTGCGAGCAGACGAAGCTTGATAGTCGTTTGAAACCTTGAATCGCGATGAAAGCCGCATCTGATGTTCGATTTCTGGAGCAGTTCCACGAGGTCGTCTCCTGCCGCGTCCGCGCCGACTACCGACATGATCATGGTTTTTGCGCCGAGGTTGGCGACGTTGACAGCAACGTTGGCTGCACCGCCGGGCGTCGTACGAACGTCGCGGACGAGCACGACCGGTACCGGCGCTTCAGGTGAAATGCGCCGTGTGTCGCCGAACCAGTATCGATCGAGCATGACATCTCCTGCAACCAGAACCTTTGCTGATGAGAAGTTCGCGGTCATGAGGTCAACTCTGAAATAAGGTGTTCCGCAATCTCAAAATGTTGTTTCCACGTTGGCGCGTGGAATCCCGCCAATCGGGCGATCTGCGCTTTGCGTTCTCTGGAGTCGGAGCGCGTGTAAGCGTCAATGCGGTCCGTCCACGCCGGACCGTCGAGTGGGTCCAGATAGTCGGGAATCTCTCCCGAAATTTCTCGAAACACGTCGAGATTACTGGCAATCACCGGCACACTTGTCGATAGGGCCTCGATAAGTGGCATGCCGTATCCCTCGACTAATGACGGGAATACAAGCGCTTGTGCGTGATGCAGATATGTGGCTAAGCCCGTGTCATTGCAATGGGTGAGTTCGATGACCTTAGAATTCAGGTTTTCGCAACGGTCGAGCATGTCGATTGCGTTTTCGCATTCCCACCCGCGCCGTCCGATGATAACGAGCACCGGCGCGTGTTCTCCTAAGCGTTCGACCAACCGCTTCCAGACGTGGAGGAGAAACCAATGATTCTTTCGAGCCTCTATTGTGCCTAACATGACGAAGTATGACTCCGCCATCGGGCGAACCGCACTCGGCTTTGGCAGGCGCGCAGATGCCAGCGGCGCAACGGCGCAGCGCGGAACCGGCTTTTGGACCTTAGCCGCGTACTCTTCCAGTTCTCGTTGCGTCGCATGCGAGTTTAAAATGAGCCCGACTTTCGGCGATAGCATTGCCTCGAGTCGTCGCCGATGCACTACAGCTTCCCCTGGGCGGCAGTACTCGGGATGCGTGACGGGTATCAGGTCATGAAGAAACAGAACCAGCCTCCAATTGCGGCGCCTTGCCTGCTCGACATAGGTGGGCTGATCGAGCCCGCTATGGCCGGTATTGATCAATATTGACGCAGTGCTCCCGCGATCCCAATTACATACATACGCACTGCCCAGACAGCGACGAACCATACTGGTAAAACCGCTGTCGGAACAATGTAGGGAGTCGTACAGACGCTGAGATTGCCGCTCGTTCAAGACGACCCAGCGCCCCGCGAACCTCACCACAGCGCGCGAACGCGCGCGAAAATGTTCGACGTACTCCAGGCCTACCCGGTCGACGCCAGTCGGTAGCAATTTTTGAAGGCGGCGATCCACCAGCCTTGTCACATCAATCAATACTGTGTTCACGTGAACGCGTCTCCAAACTACCGTGCCGTATTGACCAGGCTGCTTACGGTGAAGATCGACGACGTCAATATGTTGAGAAACTTTTGCAGCTCGGCTGCGGGCGCGTTGGCCATATAGAGCACGTCCCTGTTGTTGATCGGAAAGTCCTGGGCGACCAGGAAGCTGCGAGGATCCTTCAAATCGAGTCGGTAGATAACGGGTATCTTGCCTTCAGCGGTATGTGGCCACGACTCGGCCCGTCCGCCAAGGGTACTGGGATCTTCGAAGCGAAATATGAAAAGCCCTTGCGCGTCTGCTCGCTGATCGTCCGATCCGCCGATTCGCCCAAGCGCTTGCGTCAGGCTGATTCCCTTCGCTTCAAATTCAACTTCCTGATTTTTGCCGGTCGCGCCGAGTGCGATGAAGCTCGACGACTGGTAGATAGCGGTTACGACGTCACCCGGCCGGAGCATGATGTTCTGATTCGGATTCCGGATGATCGAATCGAGCGGCATCGAATAGTGTTGTCCGCCCCTCGTGAGCTGAATCGTTATTTTGCTCACGGCCTGTTTTACGCCGCCCGCTGCTGCCAATGTATCCAGCAGTCGTTCTCCTTTGGCAGTCAGCGGCATGCGCGTACTTGCGTTGACTTCTCCAACGACGGTTACGTTCGAGCTGGTGTTTTTTGTGATTCTTACCAGCACTTGCGGCTGATGGGCTTTGCCGGTCAACCGTCGCGTGATCGCCTCCTCAATCTCGCGCGGAGTCTTGCTGGCGGCTTTCACAGACCCAGCGAAGGGCACGTTGATCGTGCCCTCTGCATTCACCATCTGCTCCGGAAAAGTCGTGGCCCGGCTCGCACCCATCTCGTCGCCCAGGCTGGCCGACAACTGGCCGAACAGCGTTGCGGGTGGTGCTTCCCAAATGGATACCTGGAGTACGTCGCCGGGGCCGACCAGATACTCGGCTACAGGTTGGCTGGGAAAAACCTGAGCGAAGGTCGTGTTCTTCCGTTCGCCGAGCAGGCGTTGGGTGACACTTTCGTTGATGTCGATGACGGGTATCGGGAGTGCCGCCTTCTGCTCAGTGATGTCCTTCTTGCTTGGTCCGGATGTCGGTAGCCAGGTTGGGGTAGTGCTGCAGCCTCCAGTCATCAATATCAGCACTGTAACGGCAATAGCCCGCATTGACGAAGTTGCCATAATTGCGATGTATCAGAGCGGCTTTTGGGCGAATAAACCGAAACAAGTAGACGGGAAGCCGTCGACAACAAGTTTCAAGTGCGGGTACTGGGGAAACTTTTGTGTGAGATATCCGGGGTCTCCTGGAAACGGCGGCACATCGAGAAACCAGTCTACCGGGTGGTCGCCGGTCTCGTAGGAAACAGGTGGAACGTCAAAGCCTTGTCGGGCAAGGCGCTCCCGAAGACGCTCGAAGTCGCTCCGCCTGAAAAGTACTGTGCCCCAGTTGTCGATAGTGTCGGAATCGCTCGCAAAGTTAAATTCTGTCGTGTGGACCGCAATACCTCCCGGCTTTAAAACTTTCAGCGAATTCTCAACAAACGACAACCCGCGCTCGATAGAGCCAAGATGCTCAAACGCGCACATAGACCAGCAGAAATCAAATTGTCCGTGCAGGGAAGACGGTATGTCGTTCATATCGACAAACTGAAGTGAAACGTGCTTGTCAAACGCGTTCCGTGACACCAAGTCCGGTTTCCAGAGAAGGTCCAAACTGGATGCGTGCTGCGCAGTGTCTTTCCAGCCAGAAGCCGCAGCCGCGTGTGGCATGAGGTCGGTAGCCACTACTTCGACACCCTTGCTGGCGAAGAGTGAAGGAAGCGGTTCTTCGCCACATGCAAAGCCAAGTCCCTTCACGCCGTGTCGCAGAAGATCGAATGAGTGCAGCGCTGATACGACATACGCGAGTTCCCAGACCTTTCTGTGAAGAATTGGTTCGATATGTAGTTCTTGGCAAACTGAACGAAACCAGATTTGATCGAAATCTTTCAGTTCCGTTGCTTTCCAGTTCCTAGGGAATGGGGATGCGTCGACGCTAATTGATTTGCGCGAAGAATCCTTCTCCAGAAGGAGTCGTGCAAGTAGATACCCATAAACCTTTAAATTCCATCGAATTGCAAGGTCATTTCGCGTTATTTCGGCTAGCGAATTTATGTTGGGCTGCCCGTTTCGGGTGACGAGCATTACCAATTCTCTTAGCTGGGTTTCGTCAAGGCTCTTGTCTGTCATGGATAATGATTCTCAATTTCAAATTAAAGAAGTAAATCTGATGCGTGGTCAAGTAATTTCGGTCACTTGAGAATTTGATTGTTCAACGGACGATTGATTTATAAATGTGTAGTCATCGATGCTCGAGTGGTTTCGCAATATGTATGTACTTTTATTCTCGGCCATAGAGAATCCAGTTCCGAATATGAGTCAATACATTAGTTCTCGGATTTGGCCGATCGAAGTTTGCTTTTAGGGCCGTTAAAATCTGTTCTGTAGCGATGGAGCGCAAACATATACTCTCGCGGCCCCTCGTTAGATGACAAGGCTTGTGTTCGTTGCGCCAACACGGGGAACACGGGAATTCCGATTTCTTGGGGGTTATGTATTTTACATGAGGATAATGACGACAGAAAACGCGCCCGCTCGTAGGGCCGAAGATTGCGACAGTTTTGACGTCCAGCGCAGCGGATAGATGAACGAACGATGAGTCTACGGCAACAAGTCGCTGGCACTTGGTAAGTAGGGCTACGCTTTTCCTTAATGGCATTAATATCTTATGAATATTGTAAGAAACGTAACCAGAGATGGTTTCATGGTGAAAAATCAGAACGCAATGATCCTGGCTCAAGCGCTTTGCCAAGTTTTCCATATCCGGCCAATTCTTGTAGCTGTCAACGGAAAAGGGCTGAATTCCTACGACGGGCAGGCCATCAGGGTTAATTTGACTCAGATACAACGTAGCCCATTCCGTTTCTTCGGTTGTAACTTGATAGGACGGCAAAAAACCAACCGAGCGTCTGACATATGATTTTGATACACCCATGGCGCGTGCAAAAATTTCAATGCGACTACTCCGAACGTTCGGGTATTGTCTTGCCTCGATGCGTCCCGCCGGGCAATCCGTAAGGTTGATCCAGCGGTTATACTGTGCTAAGTCCACGTTGTCGCTGTTTACATCAATAATTCGTACCCCTTTGAGTCCCTCGAAGATCGGGTGAAACGATTTCGGCACGGCAAAATCGATCTGTGCTCTGGGATATCTTTTAACGAGAGCTCGAAGACCCGCAGTCATCATGACCACGTCCCCGATTCCACCCATGGCCCGCGTGATCAAAACTCGGCGTTTCGGCTTTGATGCAAGGAGGGGAATATGCCACCGCCAGCCGGTCTGGTCAGTCCTATGCTGAACACCGGTCGGCCCGGACATCGACGACGATCTGAACGAATGAAGCAGATGTAACACACCCAAATAGATGCCCCATAGAGGCTTATGAGCGCGGAGAGGTCGCAACACCGGATTGGAGCCTGCGAGCCTCGCGACATTAGCTAGGAGAAATGGCAGGCGGTAATGTAATGGAACTTCGTTGCGAAGGGAGGCGCGAAAGGCGCCCCGGTAGGTCTTAACGATTTGCGAAATAAAGTCGATGCGAAGCTGTTCGTTCGAATGGATGCTGCAAATTCCCTTCCAGAGGACAGTTTTGTATTCGTCGAGGTGGTTGCTTGCCGCAAGGATATACATTAATTTTTGGTACAGCTTCGGTAATTCCCGACGGTTAGGCAATAGGTAAGGCTTGCGTACTAACCTTAATGCAACCTCCGATGCATGTTCATGCCGCCCAGCTATCGCGTCGAGATATGCGCGATGTAAGCTGATCGATTGAGCAATGCGAGGAAATTTCACCGCACCCGTTCGTAGTGCGATATCGACGACAGCACTCGCTTCGGGCAAGTAATTGCGGTCAGTGAATGCGCCGGCAAGTTGGTTGAGGCCTCGAAACCATTCCTCACTGTAGCCGATAAGACCTTGAGATAGGCACGACAGGTCACTCAGTAAATCTTTTGTGAATTCGTTTGCTTTTGCAAAATCTAGTTGTAGCAAATCTGTCAAGTGCTGGTCAACGCAGCATGTGACAGAAAAGAAAATGTAACGGTCGTGCAGAGCTTGCCTACGCTCTTGCTTATTTAATTTCAGCCACGCATGAAAAACGGGCGCATGGTGATTTTCGTAGGCTATTCCGCTTAGATCGAGCGTGATCATCGAGTCGATCGTCTCGTTCCCTCGCTCATTCCCGGACGTAATGGGTAGGCTTGCGACTACCACTGATGTTGATGTAGTCATTGTCGTAATTACCCTAGTCCGAGGATATGCTGGCTGTAGTGCTCATATGCATCGGATACATCGTCGAAGCGTATGATCGTACCCTGGTCGAGAACGGCGGCGCTGTTGCAGAATTTCATAATAAATCCGACATCGTGAGAAACGATGATGAATGCTCGATCTTTGCGTTTTTCGAACAGCTCATGAACGCACTTCTCATGAAATCTGGCATCACCAACTGCAATAATTTCGTCAATTAAATAGCAATCGAATTCGATGGCGAGTGAGAGTGCAAACGCAAGGCGCGCTTGCATACCGCTTGAATATGTTTTGACTGGCTCGCGCAAATACTTGCCAAGCTCCGCAAATTCCTCTACAAAGCCGCGAATTGATTCATGATCGATGTTATAAATTCGAGAGATAAAACGAAGATTGTCGAGGCCGGTCAAGCTTCCCTGAAAGCCGCCTGCAAAAGCCAGGGGCCAGGATACGGCCATCTCTCGCTGAATCAAGCCGCTGTCAGGAGATTCCTGGCCGCTGATCAAGCGGATGAGCGTCGATTTGCCGGCCCCGTTTTTCCCGAATATGCCTATTTTTTCGCTGCGTTCAATAGTTAAACTTATTCTGTTGAGCACCGTATGGCTACCGGTCCTTGACTTATATCGCTTCGTAACGTTTCGCAGGGAGAGCATCTTGACGCCCATAAGCTATGTGAGCATCTTCATGCGTCGGTCACCCATCAATAAAAGTGCGACGAGAGTCATAGAGAGGCAGAAAAGGAATGTATAAGAAACGCTGAAATGAAAGCGATTCGAATTTCCCCAGTAGCCAGCACGCATCATTTCAACCGCGTTCGTCATAGGAAACCACAATACCACATTCTGAAATGTTTGTGGCAGCCAGTCGACCATAAAGAAAGTGCCACTTACCGCCAGTAAAAAATAGCTGCCGGGGTGCCACAATCGTTCGACCAAATCGCTATGCTCGCTGAGGCAGCCTAGAATTATTCCGAGACATGCGCTAAACCAGCATAAAAAAAACCAGCCGATGACGATCAAAGACAGATCAGCCGGAAAGCTCATCAAATCGATCCCAATCATTACTACGATCAAAAGCACGAGCGATGCTGTAACGCCAGCCACTTCCAGCAGCATCCGAGCAAAAAAAATGTCCTGGATTTTCACTGGCCTATGGTGTAGCAGGCTGCGATTCGGCTCGATTGCTTTTAGCCCGCGGAACGAGCAAGTTCGCCACAAAAGCAGACTAGAATAGCCAGTCACGACAAACGGCGTAACCGGGACACGGAAGCCGTGCATGCTGTGTGTAATGTTCCAGAGAATGACGACACCCACCGTAAAGATGATGGGCTCCAGTAACAACCAAAGAAAACCGATATTGTGGCGACCGTAACGCGTGATAATCTCACGCATTAGCAGTGCGCCGATCACACGCAATTGAATCCTTAATGCGGACCGGATCGATTGGCGCTCACGTTCGCGACCGTTATTCATGGTGCTCGTTGATGCCGTGAACCAAGAGCATCAATATCCCCCAAATTATCAATGAGATAACCAAGGTAATAACGATATTGGTGAGGCGTCGGGGTTCGAGAGATGCATCTGGAAAGCTGGGGCGCGCAATTCTCTCAAGATAAAGTTGCTTGCGTTGCGCTTCGTTGCGAGCCTGCTCGAGCGTACTCATGGCGCTGGCCAACATCTTGTCCGCAAACTCCTTGTCAAGTTCCAAACGTTGATATTCGGACGCTTTGCTTGCCAGCGACCGGTCTGACGCTCCGGCGATGCGTGCTGATTCAGTGTTGATGGCTTCAGTGAGCAACTGTGCTCGTTGCCTAAAAGCGGGGAGCTGCGGGCTATCTTTGGCAAGTTTCTCTAGTAGGGAAATCTGCGCCTTGGTAGAGATCAGTTCATCTTGCAGTTTTGCGACTTGCTGGAGGGGGATGCCCGATTGCTTTTCGGGGTCCATGACGCCTTGCTTGTCTCGATAGTGAGCCAAGGCTACCGCAGCGGCCTTCGATCTTGCCTCTGCCCCTGTGACTTCTCCAGAGGCGAACCGAATCATGTCAAGGCGTGCGCGCTCGTTTAGCTTGTTGACGAGTGCTTCGCTCATCTCAAGCAAGCGCTCATTTAACGCATGCGCGTCTTTGGCCGTAAAGGCGCGTGCTTTCAAGGTCAAGATCGAAGAGGTCGATTCGACTTGTACATCGACCATCTTTTGGTAATAGCGATAGAACTTCTCGTAGCTATCGTTTCGGCCGAACGCGTCGAAGCGGCTCACGATGTCGACAGACGGTGCACCGAAGGCGGCCTTGATATGTAGATCCCGATCTGCCGAGATGAGCGCATCACGAGAAAGAATGAACTCCTGGATCGTATAGGCGTCATCCTGCGATCGGCTGAAACCTGCCTGGCTTAGAAAGAAACCAAACGGTGATATGCCTTGACGGTCAGGGCTGCGAACCAAAAATTTGGCCTCGGAGACATAGATGTTTGACGCGATCAGGCCATAATAGATGATGGAAACTATGGTCGGCAGTACGACGAGGATCAGAAACAGGGTATTTACTCTACTGATCATGCCAAGAGTGTGTTGCAGTTTTATGAAGCTTGCTCGAGACCGCTTCAGGAGGATCTGATTTTCCAAAGCTCTTTCCAGTTTTAACTGAAGATGCTGCAAATATATTAGCTAGGTACCCATCCGTTCGCTACGCTCCAGCGCTGCAAAGCAGGTATTCCGTGGAGGCCGTCCGTCTTTGCGTGGACATTGTGCTTTCAATGCCTTCAGCCACCCGGCTATCCGAGGTGTGGGCGAGACGTTGGGCGCAGGATGTGCGCAGCTAGCCATAGGTCGGACGGATCAAATGCTAGATCGACGATGGCCTCGATCTGCGAGTCGACTCGGCTTTTCCAGGAGCGTTTGGTGCAGCAACAGCATCCTGAATGCGGTAGGCCCAGTCGCAGGGCAAGACTGCCAGAGGGCGGAGTTGTCTGACGTCGTCGAGTTGGTTGGGCAATTCAAGCATATCGACCTTGGTGCGGGCAACTTTCTGTACCTCGGGCATAGCGATCTCCTGACAGTTTCGCCGCACGTTTTGTCGCGAAGGGCATAGCTGAAGCGGCAATGCGTGCCAGTGCGACAAACTAACACTAACAATTTGCCGGATTGTGTAGACAAATCCGGCGCACCCCAAACGAAGACTTCCAATGTGCGCGCTGCTGCAATCTTTTCCATGCCGGCCCATCGGAAAGGAAAGAGTTGCGTCTCGAAGAGAAGCAGTATAAACACGAAAATTATGTAATCGGCAAGCTTCTTCATGCAGTTTCGGCGGTTCGCATTATGAATTTCATACGCTGGACTGGCTACTGTTGATCTATACTCCGTACGAACCCGCGCGCACTGGCGGCGTCTTCAAGTCCAGGAGCGCCGTTGCTGGAGCAGCTGTTCTTCCTTAGAGCGTGTTATGCACTTTCAAAAATACGGAACGGTATGAGTCAGCATCAAAGTGACGAAGACAACGAAATGCAATCCGGCGAGGGTTTCGGGCAAGCGCTCGTAGTCGCGCGCGAGCCTGCGAAAACGGTTGACCCAGCCGAAGCTACGTTCGACCACCCAGCGCCGTGGCAGAAGCACGAAGCCCTTCTTCGCCTCGGACAATTTGATGACCTGCAACTCTATGCCTTCGTCACGTGCTGCCTGCGCCGCGTGTTCGCCGGTATAGCCTTGGTCAGCAAAAGCGAGCTTCACCGTCTGGCCCGTAGCCTGCTGAACCTGCCGCGCCAGTTGTTGCACCTGAGTGCGCTCCTGCTCGTTAGCCGGCGTGATGTGCACCGCCAGCAGATGGCCCAAGGTGTCGACAGCCATGTGCACTTTGCTACCGCGTTTGCGTTTGTAGCCGTCATATCCCGCGCGCGGACCGCTCTCGCACGTCGATTGCAACGTCCGCCCATCGAGAATCACCGCGCTGGGTTGGCCCTGACGTCCATGTGCCAGACGAATGATCGAACGCAGATCGTCTGTCATCGCCTCAAAGCAGCCTGTGCGCAGCCATCGTTGGGTTTGCTGGTACACGGCCTCCCACGGCGGGAAGTTCGTCGGCAACAGCCGCCACGGTGCGCCTGCACGGGCCAACCAGCGCAACGCGTTGTAAAGCTCGCGCAATTCATATTGCCGTTGTGGGGCCTCTTCCTTCATCAGCGTCAGATACGGCACGACGAAGCTCCATTCTTCGTCCGTTACGTCACTTGGGTAGGGTCTGCGTTTTTCCATCTCCCTTGGACGGTGGCGCCGATGAAAAGTGCATAACACGCTCTAGGGAAACGCTGAATTATCCAGCTCGGCGGTCATCGTGGAGGCCGCCCGGGACGTTGTGATGTGAGGTTGATGGAACGGATCGATAGTGATGAAACGGCAGATCAGCTTTGCAGAAGCGGAAAGCGCGGGCAAGAAGCGTTGTGACCAAGCGTCAGCGCTTCCTGACTGAGATGGAGAATGTCGTGCCGTGGCCGCGTTTGATCTCGGCGATCGCGCCGTATTACCCGAAAGGCGAACGAGGTCGGCCGCCGATCGGTCTGGAACGCATGCTGCGAATCTACTTTTTGCAGCAGTGGTATGGCCTGTCTGACGAGATCGGCATTTCGCTGTGCGAGCGTGGACTGCTGATGAAGGAAGGCACGCTGGTCGACGCGACGATCATCGAAGCGCCGCCGTCGACCAAAAACGCTGAGAAGACTCGAGATCCGGAAATGCACCAAACGAAGAAAGGTAACGAATGGCACTTCGGCATGAAGGCGCACATCGGCGTCGATGCGAATTCGGGACTGATTCACAGCGTGGTCGGCACATCTGCCAACGTATCCGATGTCTCACAAGCCCATGCGTTGCTGCACGGGCATGAAGAGGAAGCGTTCGGCGATGCCGGCTACGTCGGCGTAGACAAGCGCGACGAAATGAAGGGCAAGTCGGTGAAGTGGAGCGTGGCGGCCAAGCGAGGCAAGATCAAGGCCATGCAGGACGGTCTGCTGAAGGAACTGGTGATCGCGGCTGAACGGACCAAGGCGCAGATTCGTGCGCGGGTCGAGCATCCGTTCCATATCGTCAAAAACCTGTTTCGTCATCGCAAGGTGCGCTACAAGGGGCTGGCCAAGAACACGGCGCAGTTGTTCAGCCTGTTCGCATTGGCGAACCTGGTGATCGCGCGAAATCGGCTGCACTCGGCACATGACGGCAATCCGTCTTGTGTGTGAAAAATGCGAGAAGTGAGGCCCGTTTCCGCATCGAACTCACCAAAATGAGCCTCACTTCGCTTCGCCATCCGAAAATGACGACCCGGCGCTTCCGATAACCTTCGCGCTGGGCCTTTGATCAGCGTTTCCTTAGAGGTTTTCTTAATCTTCGTGCTCTTTCGATGAGACGCTCGTTCCTCGTGTTACAGGGGCCCGCATCGCCATTTTTTGAGGTGTTATGCGCTATGCTGCTCGCCCGTCGCCATATTGTCCGGCGTGTCAACTTTTGCGGTGGCGATGTTGCGTATTCTGGCAAGGAGCCCGCGTGGAACTATGCCGGGGCGTCAAGTGACCTTGCGTTTTGGTATAGCGATGTGCTGAGCACCGGGGACTTCAGCGACGTGCTTATGTTTGGCGACTGCCGTGCGATTCATCGGCCAGTCCACGTGGTTGCGCAATCGCTCGGCGTCAGGGTGCACGTATTCGAAGAAGGCTATGTGCGGCCGAATTGGATTACGCTGGAACCGTTTGGCGTCAATGGCCGCTCTATGCTGCCTCTTGATCCGACGTGGTATAGGGAACGGCGCGAGACCAATCCTCCGGGCCAGCCAACCGGGTATAGCCTCCAGATCCGAGCATGGCACGACATTCACTACCGAATGGCCAACGCGCTCCATGCATGGCGGTTCCCGAATTATCGGAGCCATCGTCCATATAACGGATTCGTCGAATATGCAGGCCTCGCCAATCGTTTTGCCCGGCTCAGCAGGTACAAGGCGGAGGCGCGTCGAGTTGCGTCAGCGCTTGTCACTGAGCGGCGCCCCTACTATCTATTCCCGCTGCAGCTGAATTCGGATAGTCAGATCATCGAGCATTCGCCGTTCTCTGGGATTCGCGAGGTCATCAGCAAGGTATTGCATTCGTTTGCGGATCATGCGCCATCCGATGCGCTGCTTGTAGTCAAAAATCATCCGCTCGATACCGGCCTGATAGGCTCTCATCGCCAAGTCCGTTCCCTTGCAGGACAACTAGGGATGGCGGATCGTGTGCGCTATATAGAGGCCGGCCACCTGCCGACCCTGCTCGAGCGCGCGCGCGGTGTAGTTGTCGTCAACAGCACGGTGGGTTTGTCCGCACTCCACCACGATCGACCGCTGATGACACTTGGAGCGGCGGTCTATTCGATGCCGGGCATGACGTGGCAGGGGAGTCTGGACGACTTCTGGCAACGGGCTGAGAGCCCAGACGCGGCACTGTATCAGGCGTTCATCGACTATGTGATTCGCCACACACAAATCAACGGCGATTTCTACAGTCGCTCGGGCATCGCGATGGCCGCAGCCGGTGCGGTTAGCCGTCTTGAGGCGGCTACGTCTCCGTTTGCTGTCGGACAGACGTCCCTATCCTCCGAATCAAGCATTTTGCCCCAGCAGCATATGCTGCCTCCCCAATTGAAAGAGGCCGCCCGTGGCTAGAGAACTCGCAGGATACGTCGGCCGATGACTGCGTGTTCTTCTCGCTGCATAGTGATCACCGGCGCCAGTGCAGGGCTCGGCGAAGCGCTCGCCAGGTGTTATGCCGAACGTGGTGTTGTGTTGGGGCTTGTGGGGCGGAACGCCACGCGTCTCGGAGTCTGCGCGCAGCACTGTCGTGACGCCGGGGCTGAGGTAGTCACTGCGCTCCTCGACGTGCGAGATTCCGAGAAGACGCGGGAGTGGTTATCGCGCTTCGACCAATCGCATCCAATTGATCTCTTAATTGCGAACGCAGGTGTTGCGAGTACCCTTGCATCGTCTAGCGATTGTGAAGACTTTGCACGAATAAGCGTGGTCATGGACACGAATTTCTACGGCACGATGCACACGATTTTGCCGGTTCTTGAGTGCATGCGTATACGCGGGCGTGGCCAAATCGCGCTCATCAGCTCGCTCGCCGCGCTGCGCGGCATGGCGATTTCGCCCGCCTATTGCGCGAGCAAGGCGGCGATCAAGGCGTATGCCGATTCGGTCCGTCCGTTGCTCGCGCGCGACGGCGTCAGGCTGTCCGTGATCCTGCCGGGCTTCGTGAAGACGGCGATGAGCGACGTATTCCCGGGCGACAAGCCGTTCCTGTGGTCCGCCGACAAGGCGGCCGCCCACATCCGTCGCAAGCTTGCCGTCGGGCGCGCGGAAATCGCGTTTCCGGGGCTGCTCGCGTTCGGCATGCGTCTGCTGCAATTGCTGCCTGCGGCGCTGGCGGACGCGATCCTCGGCAGGCTGTCGTATTTGCCGCGCGAGGAGCGCTAGCGTGAGCGGCGGGCTCGCGCTCACCCTTGCGATCGCGGCTGCGCTGTCGTTCGCCCTCGATGCGCTCGCGACGCCGCGCGCACGCTGGCGGCGGCCACCCGCGGCCGTCGCGCTGCACGGGCTCGCGGCCGCGTTCGTCGGCTGCTGCGTGTTGTTCGTCACTGCGCGCGTGCTGTTCTCGACGTTCGTCGCGGTTGCGCTCGTGGGCCTGACGGCGGTTGTCAGCAACGCGAAATACGAGTCGCTGCGCGAGCCTTTCGTGTTCACCGATCTCAGTCTTTTCAGCCAGTTGTTTTCTCATCCGCGTCTGTATCTGCCGTTCCTGAGCGTGGGCAAGGTCGCGGCGATCGCGGCAGGGATCGCGCTGCTCGCCGCCGGGTACTGGGCCGAGACGCCGCTCGCGCCGCGTCCGTTTGCGACGTCGGCCGCGGCAATCGTCGCGTGCTTCGTTTGCGGCGGCGCGCTTGCAAAGCGCCTCGCGCTCACGCTCGACGCGAGCGCCGACCAGCTGCGCAACGGATTCTTCGCGACCTTCGTCGCCTATCTGCTGAACGGGCTGCGGCCGGCGACGCTGCGCGCGTTCGAGCGCGCGGCGGCGGCGAGCCCGTTCGCCGACGGCCGGCCCGCCGCGTATCCGGACGTGATCGTGATCCAGAGCGAATCGTTCTTCGATGCGCGGCGTGTCGTGAGCAGCGTCGAGCCGTCGCTCTTCGAGCATTTTGATCGCGCTCGGCGCGAGTCAATGTTTTACGGCGAGCTTGCAGTGCCCGCGTGGGGCGCCAACACGATGCGCACCGAGTTCGCGATGCTGACGGGGCTCGCGTCGGATCGCCTCGGCTACGCGCGCTTCTATCCTTACGCGTTTCTGCGCCGCGCGTGCGATTCGCTCGCCGGCTGGTTCCGGCGCGGCGGCTACGGGACGGTTGCGATTCATCCTTACTATGCGGACTTCTTCGGCCGCGCGCGCGTGTTCCCGCTATTGCATTTCGAGCGCTTCCTCGACATTCGGCATTTTGGCGACGCGCCGCGCGCGGGCCCGTACGTGGCCGACGCGGCGGTCGCGGATGCGCTGATCGCCGAGCTCGACGCGCCGCGCGCGAAGCCGCTCTTCGCGTTCGCGATGACGATGGAGAACCACGGCCCGCTGCATCTGGAGACGGTCGAGCCGGACGAATCGCGCGCGCGCCACGCGCTCGGCGACGGCGCCGATTGGCGCGACTTCACTGTTTACTTGCGTCACGCCGCAAATGCGGATGCAATGATCGGGCGACTGCTCGAGCATTTGCGCGCTCGACGGCGTGACACGGTCGTGTGCTTCTATGGCGACCATGTCCCGGCGCTGCCGCACGTTTTCGGTAAGCTGGGCGTCGCGCCCGAGCGCAGCGACTACTTTATCTGGCGGAACTTCGGCACTCCTGACGCTTGTCGGCGGGATGCGCGCGTCGAAGAGCTCGGCTCGATTCTGCTTCGTGCGACCGAGGCGGAAGAGGCGGGCAGTCCTCGGGCCAGTGCATCGGAAAAAACGACACAAAGATGAATGTAAAGATTGCAATTGTTGGGATGGCGTGTCGCTTTCCCGGTGGCGTAGAGAGCCCGGACGCGTTCTGGCGGCTGCTGTGCGACGAGCGCGACGCGGTCACCGAGATGCCCGCCGAGCGATTCGGTACGGACTTCTATCGACATCCGTCGAAGCGCGAACCGGGTAAGAGCTACACGTTCGCCGCGGGCGTGCTGGACAATGTTGCCGGTTTCGACGCGGCCTTCTTCGGCATTTCGCCGCGCGAGGCGACCCAGATGGACCCGCAGCAGCGCCTGCTGCTCGAGCTCGCGTGGGAAGCGTTCGAGGACGCCGGCGTGCGTCCTGCCGACATGCGCGGACGCAACTGCGGCGTATACGTCGGCGTCGCGAGCCCGGACTACGGCAATCGCAGCATGGACGACCTGAATTCGGTCGATCCGTACTCGGCGACGGGCAACACGCTCAGCATCGCGTCGAATCGCGTGTCCTATCTGTTCGATCTGCGCGGGCCGAGCATGTCGATCGACACCGCGTGCTCGTCGTCGCTCGTCGCGCTGCATCAGGCGATTCAGGCGCTGCAGACGGGCGATGCCGAGCTCGCCCTCGCGGGCGGCGTGAATCTGCTCGCGCATCCTTTCGGTTTCGTCAGCTTCTCGAAGGCATCGATGCTGTCGCCGCGCGGCCGCTGCCGCGCGTTTGACGCGACGGGCGACGGCTACGTGCGCGCCGAGGGCGGCGCGTTCGTGCTGCTGAAACCGCTCGAGCGCGCGCTCGCCGACGGCGACACGATTCATGCGGTGATCGCGGGCTCAGGCGTGAACTCGGACGGCTACTCGCCGGGCGGCATCAGCGTGCCGGGCGCCGCGACGCAGGCCGCGCTGCTGCGCGACGTGTATCGGCGCGCGGGCATCGATCCGCGCTCGCTCGCCTATCTCGAAGCGCACGGCACGGGCACGGCGGTCGGCGATCCGATCGAGGCGCGCGCGCTGATCGACGTCGCGGGCGCGCAGCGTCCGGAGCACGATCCGCTGCTGATCGGCTCGGTGAAGACCAACATCGGCCATCTCGAGACCGCGTCCGGAATGGCGGGCCTCGTCAAGGCCGTGTGCTGCCTCAAGCACCGCGCGGTGCCGCGCTCGCTGCATTTCGAGACGCCGAATCCCAACATCGATTTCGCGGGCGGGCGGCTGCGCGTCGTCGATCGCTATACGCCGCTCGATGCGCGCGGCGCGCCGCTCGCGATCGGCGTCAATTCGTTCGGCTTCGGCGGGACGAATGCGCACGTCGTGCTGACGGAAGCGCCCGCGCCGGGCGACGCCGCGGCGCGCAATGCGCGGTTCGCCGCCGATGCGAGTGCGAACGACGCGCCGCCGCCGCTCGTGCTGACGGCGCGTGCGCCGCAGGCGCTCGCCGCGCTGGCCGCGCGTTATCTGCAGCGTCTCGACGACGGCTGCGCGTGGCACGCGCTCGCCGCCAACGCGGTGCGGCGCAAGCAATGGTTTGAAGCGCGGGCGGTTGTCGGGCCCGCGAGCGCGGCCGACGGTCGCGCGGCGCTCGCCGCGCTCGCGCAGGGCGGCGCGCCGGTGCCCGCGTGCGTCGCGCAGGCGCACGCTGCCGAGCACGATGTGCGCGTCGCGCTCGTCTTTTCAGGCAACGGCTCGCAATGGACGGGGATGGGCCGGCAGCTTTACGCGGAAGATGCGGTGTTTCGCGCTGCGCTCGCCGAAGTCGACGCACTATGGTGCGCGGACGGCAGCGCATCGCTCGTCGACGTGATGTGCGCTGGCGCGAGCGCCGAATGGCTCGCCGCGACCGAGAACGCGCAACCGCTTCTGTTCGCGATTCAAGTGGGGATCGTGCGCGTGCTCGACGCGCGCGGCGTGTGCTTCGACCGGGTCGTCGGCCACAGCGTCGGCGAGATCGCGGCGGCGTGGGCGGCGGATGCGCTGTCGCTCGCCGACGCGGTGCACGTCATCAAGATTCGCAGCCGAGCGCAAGGGCTCACGCGCGGCAGCGGACGGATGGCTGCAGCGGGCGTCGGCGAGGACGTCGCGCGCGCGCTGATCGCGCAGCTCGAGCTCGGTGCGAGCGTCGAGATCGCAGGCGTGAACAGTCCGCAGTCGGTGACGCTCGCGGGCGCGCTCGACGCGCTGCAGGCGATCGAGGCGTCGCTGCGCGCGAACGGTCAGTTCTTCCAGTTGCTCGACCTCGATTACGCCTTCCACAGTCGGCAGATGGAGCACATCGAGCCCGTCGTGCTCGAGCAGCTCGCGGGCCTCGCGCCGCGTGCGGGCACGGGCGGATTCGTGTCGACCGTCACGGGCGGGCGCTTTGCAGGCGACGCGCTTGACGCGCGCTATTGGTGGCGCAACATCCGCGAGCCGGTGCGTTTCGGAGACGCGATTGCGGCCATCGTGTCCGAGGGCATTCGTCTGTTCATCGAAGTATCGCCGCATTCGATCCTGCGCACATACGTGAAGCAGACGCTGACCGCGCTCAAGCTGTCCGGCGCGACGCTGCCGACGCTCAAGCGCCAACAGGACGGCGCGCAGATGTTGCGCTATGCAGTCGCGTCCGCGGTCGCACACGGCGCGCGGATCGATCCCGACCGCCTCGCGCCCGACGCGCCGCGCGTCGCGCTGCCGACTTATCCGTGGCAGCGCGAGCGCCACTGGCTCGATCCGAGCCCCGAGGGCTACGATCTAGTCAATCGCCGCCGCGCGCATCCGCTCCTCGGCTACCGGCTGCGCGAGCATGCGTTCGCGTGGGAGAACCAGCTCGATCCCGCGCGCGTGCCGATGCTCGCCGATCACGTCGTCGACGGCGGCGCCACGTTCCCCGGCGCGGGCTACGTCGAGATGGCGCTCGCCGCCGCGTGCGCGTTTTTCGGCACGTCGGACTGCGCGATCGAGAATCTCGAGATCCGAGCGCCCGTCGTGTTTCAGGGGCAGCACGCGAAGCTGTTTCGCTTCACGATCGAGCCGCGCACCGCGTCGTTCAGGATCGAGACTCGCGATCGGATGAGCGATGCGCCGTGGGTCGAGAACGTCGTCGGCCGGCTGCTCGAAAGCGGCAATGCGCTGAGCGCGTCGAGCGCCGTGTCGCCCGAGACGCTCGCGCGCCTCTACGCGCAGCCCGCGTCGAGTGCCGACGCGCTCTACGACGGCGCGGCGGCGCTCGGTCTCGCGTACGGCCCTGCATTTCGCTGGGTGCGTGCGCTGAGGATCGCGGGCGACGCGGCGCTCGCCGACGTCGCCGCGCCACAGGCCTGTGGCGATGCCGCCGAGCTCGCTGCGTACCTGCTGCATCCGGCGTTGACGGACAGCGGCTTTCATCCGCTCTTCGCGCTGCTCGCGCACGGCGGCGGCGCCGATGCGCACGCGGCGTACGTGCCGGTTCAACTGGGACGCATCGATTTTCTGCGCGGGGATGTCGTCGCGCGGGTGCTCGCGCGGATCGAGCGGCGCAATCCGCATTCGATCGTCGCGTCGTTCGAATTTCTCGACGCAGGCGGCGCGATCGTCGCGCGTCTCGCCGCGTGCCGGTTCCGCCGCGTCGACCTCGTCGGCCGGCGGCACGCGCCGCCCGCGCGCTTTGTCTATGCGCTCGATGCGAAGCCGCTGCCGTCGGCGTTCGACGCGAGCGCGCTGCCCGCGCCCGAACGGCTCGTCGAGGGCGCGGTTGCGACGCTCGCGTCCCGCGAGGATCTCGCGCGACGCACGAGCCATCTGACCGAGATGCTGCCGCTCTTCGACGTGCTCGCGAGCGCATACGCACTGCGCGCGCTCGATGCGATCGACGCGTTTCAGCAGCCGGTGCCGCCCTCGGACGAGCGCGCGGGGCTCGTCGCGCGTCTTGCCGCGATGCTCGTCGAGGACGGGCTCGCGCAGTGGGACCGCGCGCGGCTCGTGCGCAGCGATGTCGCGTGCGCGACGCTGCCCGCGCTCGACGAATTGTGGCGCGGCTTGCTCGCCGAGTCGCCCGCGCATGTCGCGGAGCTGACGCTGCTCGCGCATTGCGGCGCCGAGCTGCCGGCCGTGTTGCGCGGCGAGAAGCCGGCCGCGCAGGTGCTGTCGCCAACGGGGGGCAGCCTCGTCGAGCACTTCTACGAAGCGTCGCCGACCTGGTCTCATGCTCAGGCGCTCGTCACGGCCTGCGTCGAGCAGGCGCTCGACGCGTGGCGCGTACCGCGGCGGCTGCGCGTGCTCGAGATCGGTGCGCCCGGCCGCGACGTGCTGCAGCCGCTTTGCGCCGCGCAGTTGGCCGCGCGCTGCGACTATGCGATCGCCGGCACACCTCGGCAGCTCGCGGGCTTCGACGCGGCGGCGCATCCGTCGGTGCAGACGGTCGCGTTGAAGACGGGCGACGGCTTTGCGCTCGACACCGACGATCGCACGCCCTACGACGTCATACTGATCGATCGCGCGCTCGCCGCGCAGCACGATTCGCTCGGATTCCTGAACGTCGTGTTCGGGCATCTGGCGCCGGGTGGGCTCGTCGTCGCCGTGGAGGCGCGCGGCGGCCGTTTCGCCGACATCGTGTTCTCGCTCGCCGAGGGCGGCGCGAATGCATCGCGCGGCACGCCGCTAGCGCCGGCCGAGATTCAGTCGTTGCTCACGCACGCGGGCTTTCGCGACATCGCGCGCCATCTCGAGCAATCGCTCGATCTCGAGGGCGTGCCGACGTTCATCGTCGCACGCAAGCCCGCGGCGAAGGCGGGTGACGCGCGCGAAGCGCTCGACGGCGGCGTGTGGGACAGCCTCGATACCGCCGCGTACGCAGAGCGCTGGCTCGTGGCGACGGGTGACGACGGCGACGCGGGCATGGTGCTCGCGGGTGCGCTCGCGAGCACCGGCTGCTATGCGGAGGCCGTGTCGCTGCAGCGGATGGCCGAGATCGTTGCGGTCGCGTCGCCCGCGCAGCAGCATCATCTGGTGTTCGTCGCGCCCGATGCGGCGCTGGCGGCTGATGCCGACGGCGCCGCGATGATGCGTGCGCAGCAAACGGGCGTCGTCTCGCTCGCGCGGCTCGTGCGCGAACTCGGCGTCGTCGACGCGACGGCGAGCGTGCGGCTGTCGGTCGTCACGCGCGGCGGCGCGCCGTTCGCGCTCGACGCGCCGCTCGATCCGGCGCAGGCGGGCCTCTGGGGATTCGGCCGTGTGCTCGCGAACGAGCATCCCGAATTGTCGTGCCGGCTTGTCGACGTGCATCCCGACTGCGACGCGGCGCCCGATGCGCTCGTGCGCGAGCTGCTAGCCGACGATGCCGAGGAAGAGGTGCTGCTCACGCCGCGCGGGCGCTTCGTGCCGCGCATGCTGAGCGCCGCGCAGATCGACGCGCGCGCGGTTGACGCGATCGGCGAGCGGCGGCCGGCGGTGCTAGCCTTCGATTCGCCGGGTTCGCTGCGCAATCTCGAATGGTTCGCGCTGCCGGCGCGCGAGCTGGAGCCGGACGAAGTCGAGGTCGAGCCCGTCGCGACTGGCCTGAACTTCCGCGACGTGATGTACGCGATGGGGTTGCTGTCCGACGAGGCGGTCGAGGCGGGCTTCGCCGGTGCGACGATCGGCATGGAGTTCGCCGGGCGCATCGTGCGCGCCGGCCGCGACGTCGACGGCTTCGCGGCGGGCGACGCGGTGCTCGGCTTCGCGCCCGCATCGTTCGCGACACGCGTGACGACACGCGCTGCCGCAATCGCGCGCAAACCTTCACGGCTGTCGTTCGAAGAGGCGGCGACGATCCCGACGACGTTCTTCACCGCGTACTACGCGCTCGCCGAGCTCGCGCGGCTGCGCCGCGGCGAACGGGTGCTCGTTCACGGCGCGGCGGGCGGCGTCGGCGTCGCGGCGATCCAGCTCGCGCGCCACTTCGGCGCCGAGGTGTTCGCGACGGCGGGCAGCGACGAGAAGCGCGAGTTCGTGCGGCTGGTTGGCGCCGATCACGTGCTCGATTCACGCAGCCTGTCGTTCGCCGACGAGATCCGCGCATTGACGCTCGGCGAGGGCGTGGACGTCGTGCTCAACTCGCTCGCGGGCGAGGCGATGGTGCGCGGCATCGACACGCTGCGTCCGTTCGGCCGTTTCCTCGAGCTCGGCAAGCGCGATTTCTACGAGAACAGCTATATCGGTCTGCGGCCGTTTCGCAACAACATCAGCTATTTCGGCATCGACGCCGATCAACTGATGGGCGTGCGCGCCGATTTGACCGCGCGCCTGTTCGGCGAGGTGATCGCGCTGTTCGACGACGGCGTGCTGCATCCGCTGCCGTATCGCGCATTCCCGGCTGCGCGCGTCGAAGATGCGTTCCGCTACATGCAGCAGGCGCGCCAGATCGGCAAGGTGCTCGTCACGTATCCGGCGGGCACGCCCGCGCCAACGCGCGGCGTCGCCGCTGCGCACGGATGCGCATTGACGCTCGATCCGCGGGGGGCGTATTTCGTTGTCGGCGGCACGGGCGGATTCGGTTTCGCCACCGCGCGCTGGATGGTGTCGCGCGGCGCGCGGCACCTGACGCTCGCGAGCCGCGGCGGCGCGCTCGCCGAGCCGCTGCGCGCCGAGGTCGAGCGCTGGCGAGAGGAACTGGGCGTCAGGACGCACGTCGTCGCGTGCGACGCGACTGATGCGACCGCACTCGCGCGCGCGATCGGCGAGATCGACGCGCGCGGCACGCCGCTGAAGGGCGTGCTGCATTCGGCGATGCACATCGACGACGGCCTCGTGCGCAATCTCGACGACGAGCGTTTTGCCGCCGTGCTCGCGCCGAAGGTGGCGGGCGCGTGGAACCTGCATCGCGCAACGCGCGAGCATGCGCTCGATTTCTTTGTCGTCTACTCGTCGGCAACGACCTATCTCGGCAATCCGGGGCAGGCGAGCTACGTCGCCGCGAACAGCTTCGTCGAGGCGCTCGTCGAGCAGCGCCGCGCGGCGGGGCTGCCCGGCACGTTCATGGCTTGGGGTCCGCTCGAGGACGTCGGCTTTCTGGCACGCAACGCCGAGACGCGCGAGGCTCTGCAAGCGCGGATCGGCGGCGTGTCGATCACGTCCGCAGAGGCGCTCGCCGCGCTCGAGCGGGTGCTGCTTTCGGGCGACGCGGGCGAGGCAGTCGTGCGGCTCGACTGGCACGCGGTGTCGCGGGGAATGCCCGCCGCCGCCGCGCGCCGCTACGCGCTGTTGCGCGCGCGCGGCACGAACGAGCCCGCACGCGACGGCGGCACGCGGCTGCGCGCAGAAGTCGCGGCGCTGCCGCGCGACGAGGCGGTCGGCGTCGTCGAACAGAATCTGCGCGCGCAGATCGCACGCATCCTTCATCTGTCGCCGGAGCGGATCGAACTCGACAAGTCGGTGCTCGATCTCGGCATGGATTCGCTGATGGGCATGGAGCTCGGGATGGCGGTCGAGGAGACGTTCGAGGTCAAGCTGTCGGTGATGTCGATCGCGGACGGCGCGACCGTGCACTTGCTCGCCGGGCGGATCGTCGACATGATCTCGGGCGCGGTGGACGGCGAGCCGGGCACGGGCGACGGCGACGACGCGCGGCTTGCCGCGGTCGCTGCGCAACACGCGCTCGACGGCGACGCGCGCCGGGCGTTGAAGGTCGGCGAAGACGAGCACGTGGCCGGCTCGCCGACGACGCTGGTGACGGCATGAGCGCGCCCGCCGGCTGGCAGGCGTGCGAAGGCACGCTCGCGCGCGAGCTCGCGTTCGGAGGCCACGGGCTGCACACCGGGCGGCGCGTGCGCGTGCGGATTCTGCCCGCGCGCGGTCGCGAGCGGGAGCGCGGCATCGCGTTCCGGCGGATGAAGGACGGCCGCGAGCTTGCGACCCTCGCCGCCGATCCCGCGCTGCGCCGCGCGCAGCCGCTTTGCACGATGCTGTGCAATGCGGACGGCGTCGGCGTGCGCACGGTCGAGCACCTGCTCGCATCGCTGCTCGCGTGCGAGATCGATCACGCCATCGTCGAGCTCGATGCGGAAGAGGTGCCGATTCTGGACGGCAGCGCGCGGCCCTGGATCGACGCGCTTCGCGCGTGCGGGCGCACGGCGCTGCCGGCGCCGAAGCGTTTCATACGCGTGCTGCGGACAGTGACGGTGACGGATGGCGACGGCACCGCTCGGCGGGAAATGCGCATCGAGCCCGCCACGCGTTATGAGCTCAGCGTGCGCAACGACCTGAAAGGTTTCGGCGACATGCAATGGAGCGGGGTGCTGACGCCCGCCGTGTTCGCCGCTGAGATCGCGCCGTCGCGCTCGTACGGACGGGTCAAATGGGCGATTCCCGCGATCGTCGCCGGCTACCTGCGTGGCGTGCCGATCCTGCGCGGCGCGCGTCCGTCGTGCACGGCGTCGATCGTCGGCTCGCGCGTCGTTGGCGGCTTGCGGCAGCCGGACGAGTTCGTCCGCCACCGCGTGCTCGATCTGATCGGCGATCTCGCGCTCGCGGGCGCGCCGCTGCTCGGCCGCATATCGGCGTTTCGGCCGAGCCACGAGATGAACTTCCGGCTCGTCGAGAAACTGTTGTCGACGACGAATGCCTGGGAATGGGCCGAGTTCGTCGCGTAATATGTAGACTTCACTGACTAAAACAGGCGAACGGTTCAGATGGGATTGGGTGATCACCTGCGCCAGCAACTTGCGGCAAAAGCTTTGAAGCGGCAACTGGATCGCGTCTCCGACGATGGCGGCGCGCGTCGTGCGCCGGTTTCCGCCACTGCACACGTAACGGGCGATCCGCGCAGCTGGTTCGAGGCGATGCCGCAATACCAGCAGGTCAAGATCATCCGCGAGATGGGCGAGAAGCTGCGCGTCGAGTCGCCGTTCTTTCGCGTGCACGAGGGCGTCGCCGGCGCGACGACGCACATCGGCGGCCGCGAATACCTGAACTACGCGAACTACAACTACCTCGGCCTTGCGGGCGACCCCGTCGTGTCGGCGCGCGCGAAGGATGCGATCGACCGCTACGGCACGTCCGCGTCGGCGAGCCGGATGGTCGCGGGCGAGCGGCCCGTGCAGCGCGAGCTCGAGCGCGGCCTCGCGTCGTTCTACGAGACCGACGACTGTGTCGCATTCGTGAGTGGCCATGCGACGAACGTGACCGTGATCGGCTCGCTGTTCGGGCCGGGCGATCTCGTCGTGCACGACGCGCTCGCGCACAACAGCATCGTGCAGGGTGCGCAGCTGAGCGGCGCGAAGCGCCTGAGCTTTCCGCACAACGACTGGCGCGCGCTCGACGCGCTCCTCGCGCGCGTGCGCCGCGAATACCGGCACGTGCTGGTCGCGATCGAAGGACTCTACAGCATGGACGGCGATCTGCCGGACCTCGCGCGCTTCGTCGAGATCAAGCAGCGCTACGGCGCGTTCCTGATGGTCGACGAGGCGCACTCGCTCGGCGTGCTCGGCAAGCAAGGCAAGGGCATCCGCGAGCACTGCGGCGTGCCGTCCGCCGACGTCGATCTGTGGATGGGCACGCTGAGCAAGGTGCTCGCCGGATGCGGCGGCTTCATCGCCGGCTGCCAGCCGCTCATCGACATCCTGCGCCATCTCGCGCCGGGCTTCCTGTACAGCGTCGGGCTCTCGCCCGTGCTCGCGGCTGCGTCGCTCGCCGCGCTCGAACGCCTGCAGGCCGAACCGCAGCGGATCGCGACGTTACGCGAGCGCGGGTTGCAATTCCTCACGCAGGCGCGCGACGCCGGTCTCAACACGGGCACGAGCGAAGGCTATGCGGTCGTGCCCGTCATCACCGGCAGCTCGCTGAAGGCCGCGCAATGGGCGAACGCGCTCTTCGACGAAGGCATCAACGTGCAGCCGATCTTCTATCCGGCCGTCGAAGAGAAGGCCGCGCGCCTGCGCTTTTTCATCTGCTCGACGCACGAGCCCGAGCAGATCGAGCGCACGATCGCGGCGCTCGTGCGGCTCGCGCGCTGACGGCGGCGCCGAAGACGATGGCGACTTCGCCCGCCGAAGGTGAGCACGGCGCATCGGCCGAGGCCGCATCGCGCTCGTCTTCGTGGCGCTTTCGCCCGGCCGCCGCGAGCGATGCGCACGCATGCGCGCCGCTCGTGTTCGAATCCGGCGTGCGGGAATTCGGCTACTTTCTCGGCGAGCCGCCCGCACGATGCATCGCATTCCTCGAATTCGCGTTCGCGTCGAAGCAAGGGCGTTTTTCGTGGCGGCGTCATCGCGTCGCGGTTGCCGAAAGCGGCGCGATCGACGCGGTGCTCGCCGCGCACGACGGACGCGCGACAGCCTTGGACGATCTGCACGTCGCGTGGATGTTGCTGCGCTTCTTCGGCCTCGCGCGCACGATCCGGATGCTGCTGCGCGGGCTCGTGCTCGAAAGTGAGCTGCCTGCGCCGAAGCGTACGCAGACGCTGATCGCGCATTGCGCGACCGACGCGCGCGTGCGCGGTTGCGGTGCGTTCAGCGCGCTGTTCGACGAAGCGATGCAGGCCGGGATGTTGTGCGCGGAAACCGGCAGGGAGATCGTGCTCGACGTGTTGACGAGCAATGTGCGCGCCCGCGCACTGTACGAACGCCTCGGCTTCGTCGAGATGCCGCGAGCGCGTCCGCGCTCGGCACGCCTGCCGCGCGAGCTCGCTTCCGTCCGGATGCGCTTTGACGGCGCGTCGCAGGGATTCGCGGGGCCGAGCGGAAAACTCGAAAGCATGTTGCGATAGGCGGGCGGCGAGCGATGCCGCCGGCATCGTGCGAGCACGGCGATTCTCGCGGACCAGTGCGATCGTCCGGCGATCATCGTGTGCAAGGCCGTTACGATCGATCGCACGTCGACACGCCCGCGATCGGGCCGTCCGCGAATCGATGCGCGGGCATCGAATGCGCGGTGGCGATCGGCCGAAGTCGGCGCGTGCAGCGTGCGGCCGCGCGCCGTACATCCCGCGCTGTTGAATCGCATCGCGTGCGATGCTCGCCGCCCGTCAATGCGAATCTGCCTCGATGCGCTTCGCCGCCTCCGCATGCCTGAAATCGCGCACCCGCACGAACGTTACGTAGTTCGAATCGTGCTGATTGCGCGCGCCGCCTTCGCTATCGTCGAAAGCCATCCGCACGACCGCGACGATGTCGTCGCCTTCGAATTGCCAATCCGCATACTGAAAGCCGTGCCGCTGCTGATCCACGCTCTGAAGCAGCACGCGCTCGACGCTCCAGTGACGCAGATCGGGCGACGACGTCAGCGCGAGCGTGTTTCTCACGCGTTCGAGATTCGCGCTGCCGTCGGCGTTCGGCACCGCGTTCGCGAGCGACCAGTAGCGTCCCGAGCGGGAATCGAATCGGATCGTGAACTTCTTGCCGCCGCCCGGAAAATCGACGAAGTCGTGCGCCGGATCGAACGACAGCGACCGGCCGTCCGCGAGCACGCGCACGAGCGCCGCCTTCTCCGGCCCGTGCTTCGTGTTCACGCGCAACACGATCGCCGGATCGCGCTCGCCCGTCGACACGACGCTGCCTTCCTCCCACGTTAGAAAGTTGTTGTTGAGCCACGAATGATCGGACGGCAGCGGCTTCGGCGTGCGCCAGTTGCGCGTGTCGAGCAGATCGCCGTCGGCGGGCGCGGATAGCACGAGCGAACGCAGGTCGCCGCCGTCGATGACTTCGAACGCGCGCCATACGCGGCCCCGGTCGACGAGCACAGGCACGGCCCCCGTGATGTAGCGGCCGTTGAGCGCGAAGCGTCCGGATTGCACGTCGTTCGGCGTCGTCCACGTCGCGCCGCCGTCCGTCGAGCGGCGAATCACCGGCGTGCCCATCGAGCGATCGGTGCCCATCAAGTACAGCGCGCCACCGACGACGAAAAGCGACGACCAGTATTGGCCGGCCACGACGCTCAGCTTTTCCCAGGTCTGCCCGCTGTCGTGCGACGCGAACACGTGCACTTCGTCGGGCAGCGCGGACGGGCCGAACATGTCGTGCGACGCGACATAGGTGCCGTCGGGCAGGATCGCGAGCGACGGCGAGCCGAGGAACACGTGCGTCGCCGCCGCGCTGTGCGCGATCACCCGGCCGGGCGGCGCGGCGGGCGGCACTTGTGGGGCCGACGACGCAACGACGGACGCGCAGAACAGGCAGGCCAGCATCCCATGAATTGACATCGATATTCTCCTTCGCGTTTCGGCACGCGTTCGGCGGCGGACGCTAGGCGCACGACGCGCCGGTCGCGCTCAGCCGGCCGGTACCGGGCCGTTCGCGACGCTCGGGCGAGCGCTCGGCATGCCCCGCGTGTCCGGCGACGACGACGAACATCAAGAGCGTGAGCCACAGCATGCCGTATAGCGCGTGGAACTTGAACAGAAGGAGCGGCAGCAGATACAGCAGCAGGCGCCGCCGGCCGCGCCGCCGGAACAGCATGAACAGCGCGCCGAAGAACGCGGTGACGCCGACGCCGCCGGTGGCGAACAGCAGATACATGTAGAACGAGCTGTCGCGCACCTGATAGCCGCGCAGGTGCGTCTTGCCGACGTTGTTCCGCTCGTCCCAGAAGAGGCCGTTGCCGAATGCGTCGGCGAGCGCGTCTCGCGCGCTCAGCTCGCGCAGCACGAGCGTGCGGCTGCCGAGCGCGTCGTAGTCGGCGGATTGATTCACGCGCTTGTCGTACACGCCGTACATCGCCGGCGCGATCGCGAGCGCGACCGCGACGATCACGAGCTTGATCCGGATCGACGAGCGTCCGGCGAGGAAGTGCACGCCGAACAGCAGCGCGCAGACGATGATCGCCGCGATCGAGAACGACAGCAGCGCGGTCGCGAACGCGACGATCGTCGCAGCCGCCATGCGCCGCTTCGCTAGCAGCAGGACGACGCCCGCGGGCACGACCGTCATCGCGTAGAACGACGGCTCCGAATAGAGGCCGAGCGCGCGGATCGAGATGAGGCTGTCGCTCAGCGCCTTCGTCGCGTACAACGCTTCGGAATCGCTCTCGCGGACGTAGCTGTCGAAGTCGATGAAGTGGCCGGAGATCAGGTAGTAGCCGAGTTGCACGAGGAAGAACGCGGCATGCACGTAGATCAGCGCCTCGCATGTCCGCTCGAGCGAGCGCATCGACAGCACGCCGCTCGCGAACAGCCAGAACGCGAGCGCGATGTAGGTTTCGATCAGCACGAACTTGACGTAGAAGTTCGCGTAGAAATCGCCGAACGCGGACACGATGAACGCGGCGCTTACGCTGAGCATCCAGTACGCGGCGATGGCGGGCAGCCGGTGCTGGCGCGCGAACAGCGTCGGTGCGCGGAACAGCGCAAGGACGGCGAGCAGCGCATAGGCCGCGAAGCTCGCGCGCACGCTGAACGCGTTCAGCGAAAAGAAGCAGGCGCTGGTGGCGAAGAGCAGGGTGGGAACGCTCGCGCGTCGCATGAAGACTCCGTGGTTCGTGAGCGGCGCACGCTTTCGAGCCGTGCTGCTCGAACGTCGCGCGTTGAGCGCGCTGGCATCGCGCGGCGACGCTTCCGAAGCGAGATCGCCGGCATGCACGCGCACGGCGCCGATGTCGACCGTCGCATGCGCGGCGCGCGCCTCGACGCGCTCGATGGTGCCGTCTGTCGCGCCTCGACGGCGCGCTTCGCTTGCCGTGCGAAACGCTCGCCGGCATGCATCGGGCATCGATGCGCCGCGGTGCCCGGGAGTATAGCGACGCGTGCGCTTTCGCACGCGCGCGCGTCCGATCGGGACGGGGTTTCGGCGGCTGGCGACTAGTCCTGGCCGCAACCGACCGTCACCAGGGGAGTTGACGGCAGAGGAACGGCGAGTATTGCTCGATCGCAGCTTGAATCGGCGCGTGTCTCCCGTAGGAGACGGCGAGCACTGCCAGTAGCGAAACCGACACGTACAGCCACAGGCGCCGCGACACAGCGGGTGCGCCTTTCCATAGCACGAACGACAGCGTGACGAGCGTGCCGACCGCCCATCCGGCGATTACTTCGGACACCGTATGTGCTTTGTCGAACACGCGTGCCGTGCCGATCAACGCGGCGAGCACGAGACCCGCCGTCAATGCCATGTCCGAGCGCAGCCATTGCAGGCCGAGCAGGAGCGCCATCGGCCACACCGCCGATGCGAGCATCGTGTGGCCGCTGACGACGCGAAAGTCGATCGCGCGAATCTGCACGCCGCACCCCGCGTAGAGGATCTTCGTCAAGCCGACGACGAGCATGCCGGCCGCGAGCAGCACGAGCCACGACAGCGCGTCGCGCCGCTCGGGCGACGAGCGGACGAGCCATGCGCAGCAGACGACGGAAAGAGGAAGGGTCAAGGCGGCGTCGCCCAGATCGCTGATGGCAGACCACATCGCGTGCATTCGCTCAAGAAAACGCAGTATTGTAAGGCGGCGCTGCGAACGACTGCAGTTTCTCGCGCCACAAGCGCGGGCTGCCGTCGGATTTGTCCAATCGATGCGAGTCGCGTTAATGCGCGGGTATCGCGCATCACGCCTCACATATATGAAATCGCCGATGCGCGGTGATCACAGGCATTGTTCGCGACGCAAAATCGGCTTCGACCGGACATTATCGAAAAGCGCTAGATGGATATCGTAAAAATACGCAATAGCCTAAAGGCATGCCGGTAACGAAAGATCAATTCCAATTGTAAAAATACATGCGATTCGGCGACGAATTCGATAGAGTCGGCGCCAAGGCGGCGTACGCATTGCATCTCGTTTGCATGCGAGATCGCCATATTTCCTCCACAAGAAACGGCAGCGCGGCGCGTCGGTGAATGAACGCGCAGGCGTGCGCCGGTGCTGCCGTTCGGCCGCTCCATTCACTTGCAGTCCGTTTGGATCGCCAGTGCGACGCGGCGCCGGGCGCGTCTGTCTTCATCCGTCGTCCATATCGGATGCTCCGCGCGCGGCCAGTGATTCAGTTGCCGAAAGATCGTCTGAAATCGACAAGCGCGCGCGTGTCTTTTGATGCAATGTGCGCACCAATCCGAATTGGATCGATCAATAAATGATGGAATCGATGTCCAGATTCAATCCGCCAACATGGCGTCGTAATCAGACAGAAAGATTGTTGCAGCCATTTGAAGGAATATGATGCACCGCAGAATAGACATTGCTGAATGAGTGGAAAGGGCCGGCGGGATGGAATGCGCGTTCAACATTGGTCGGATGGGAGCACACGTGAGTCGTGGTGCAGCTTTCGGTGGCGTGTGCTACCGGAAAGGAATCGCTGTCGTCTTGTTTGACGGCTTTTCGTTGATGCACGCGGGACGCATGGCGGAGATCTTCAATCTCGTCAACTGTTTCCGACATGCAGACGCGGAATCCGGCAGCGATTACGAGATGTTGCTGCTGTCGGCGAAGGGCGGTGCGGTGTATTCGTCGTCCGGCATTCCCGTTTGGTCCCAGCCGCTGCACGAGCGCGCGCTCGACAGCGTGCATGCGATTTTCGCAATCGGCGAACCGGATGCGTCCGATCGTGACGATGAGAAGGTGTCCGAATGGTTGCGCAACGCGCGGGCCCACGTTCGCGCGGCGGACGGGGCGCGTCGCCTGTTGGGGCTCGCGAATCTCGAGCGCGGCGATGCGGCCGCGGATGATCTGTCGATCGACACGATGCTCTCAGGCGCCGCGTCCGCCGAGAAAGTCCATCCGACCGCGGCGGAACGTGCTGCATTCTCGGCCGCGCTCGCCGTCATTCGACACGATTGCGGCGACGGCGTCGCGCACGAGGTTGCCGAGCGTTTGTGCCCGGCGATCGCCGCCCGGCCCGCCGAGTCGGCGTTCGCCGCGCGAGAGGCGCGTGCGAGCAAGTTGATTCGCGCGTCGGTCCAACAACTGCGCGACAACAGCGCGAACCGCATTTCGATCGCCGACACGGCGCATGCGGCGGCGATGAGCGAGCGCAACTTCCTGCGCCGATTCAAGCAGGAGATCGGCGTGACGCCGTCGGAGTTCGTGCAGAAAGTTCGGCTCGAGCATGCATGCCACATGCTCGTGCATACCGACCTTCCGGTCGACAAGATCGCGCGGCGCACGGGGCTCGGCAGCGGCGATCGTCTCGCGAAACTGTTTCGCCAGCATCTGTCGATGTCGCCGACCGAGTATCGCGCAGTCGAGCGCAGCCGAGGCGCAGGCGCGGATCTCGCATGCGGCGAATTCGAGTCGCGGCTGAGCGAATCGATTTCATAACAAGCGTCGCGCCGCGCCTGTCGTCTCACCCCTAACCTCAGCTTTGCCACGCTCACATGCGAGGCCGTGGGCGTCGTTCGGACTTCGTCGGGCGATGAACGCCGAATGTTTGTCGATTCGGATGTCGATGCATCGATGAAAGGTGCACGACACGCCGGGCATGGTGGCTAGAAATATAGAAGTACGAAGTAAATTTTTGATGAAACGCAATCGAGGTTCACATATGCCAGCGATATTTCCCAGAGTCGTCGACATCGCGGTGATCGTGGTCGGCGCGTTCCTTCCGATCCTGATCGAGGCGTCCGGCAGCCCGAACGCGCAGTTCTTCGACGGATCGCTGGTGGCGTTCGCCGCTGCGCTGTCGCTGTCGGTTTTTCCCGCATGTGGGATCTACGAGTCGTCCCGGCGGCGCTCGCCCGTGCATCTGATCAGCCGCACCGCGCTCGCATGGCTCGTCGTGCAGGGCGGCACCGTCGCGCTGCTGTACGCGCTGCGCCGCGCGCAAATTCTCTCGAGCGAGTGGTTCGCGTACTGGACGGTCACGAGCGGCATAGGGCTGTTGATTTTTCGTGCGGTCACGCTCGCTATCTTCGGCCTTGTCGAGCGCGCGAGCCGTCAGGTGAAGGCCGCGACGCTCGATCAGGTGGGCCACGTCGCGCATCGCATGCGCACGTCGGGCATCGCGAAGCGGATCGTCAAGCGCGCGTTCGACGTGGCCGCCGCGTCGTGCTTGATCGCGGTGTTATCGCCGGTGCTCGCCGTGATCGCTTTTCTCGTCATGCGCGACGGCGGCCCGGCCGTATTCGGGCACATGCGCATCGGGCGGGACGGCCGCCGCTTCAAGTGCCTGAAATTCCGCTCGATGGTGATGAACGCCGACGCCGTGCTGAAGGCGCTGCTCGAACGCGATCCGCACGCGCGCGCGGAATGGGCGCGCGAATTCAAGTTGAAGAACGACGTGCGAATCACGCCGATCGGCCGCTTCCTGCGTCGAAGCAGCCTCGACGAACTGCCGCAGCTGCTGAACGTCGTGAAGGGCGAGATGAGCCTCGTCGGGCCGCGGCCGATCGTCGAGGCGGAGCTTGCGCGCTACGGCGAGGACGTCCGCTACTACCTCGCCGCGAAGCCCGGCATGACCGGACTGTGGCAGGTGAGCGGCCGCAACGATACCGATTACGCGACACGCGTTTCGCTCGACGTGTCGTATGTGAAGGAATGGTCGCTTCGACGCGATCTGTACATCCTGTTGAGAACGGTCAACGTGGTCCTACGCGGATCGGGCGCGTATTGAGCGCGCGCTTCGCGGCGATCGGCGGCCGGAGAGGGCCGGAACTAGAAAGTGAGTCGAGGTGTAGATGGGTAGTCTGGGGGAAGCAGGCGGCGTCGCGCCGCCGACACGCACGTACGGCGCACGCGTGCGTTTGTTGACGATGTGGGTGCCGCTATGCGTGGTGCTCGCCGGATGCGGCGTCGCGCCGGGCATGCGGATGAAGCAGCCGGCGAACGTGCCGGTATCGAGCGCTGACGCAAGCGCGTCGACTGAGGCCGGCCGCGAGCCGCGCGGCGAGCAACTGCCGGTTCCGATCACGAACATCGATCTGAATCTGATCCGCACGCTGCGCGACGCGCAGCGCGGCGCGCGCGGCGCGTCCGATCTCGCGACGCCGGTGTCCGGCTACACGATAGGGCGCGGCGACGTGCTGCAGATCACGGTCTGGGATCATCCCGAGCTCGGGGCGGCGCTCGGCGCGCAGCAGCAGACGGCCGCGCGCACGGCCGATGCGCCGGCAGGCTTCGTCGTCGATCAAGACGGCACGCTGCAGTTTCCGTTCGTCGGACGCATCGCCGTCGCCGGGCTCAAGCCCGAGCAGGTGCAGGCGCGGCTCGCGCGCAAGCTCGCGGAGACGTTTCGCGATCCGCAGGTGACGGTGCGCATCGCGTCGTTCCGCGCGAAGCAGGTCTATATCGAAGGCGAAGTGCATACGCCCGGCTCGCAGCCGCTCAACGACATTCCGATGACGTTGCACGACGCGGTGAGCCGCGCGGGCGGTTTCTCGACGAGCGCGGACCAGAGCCGCGTGATGCTCGTGCGCAACGGCGTCGAGCAACGGATCGATCTGTCGGGCGCCGGGCAGGGGATCAATCCTTCGCGGGTCGTCCTCAAGGACGGCGATCTGCTGCGCATTCCGCCGCGCGACGAGAGCGGCGTGTTCGTGATGGGCGAGGTCAACAAGCCGGTCACCGCGCTGCCGATGCGCAACGGCCGCTTGATGCTGAGCGACGCGCTATCGCAGGCAGGCAGCCTGAACGCGACGACGGCCGATGCGGCGCAGCTGTATGTGATTCGCGGCTCGCTCGACGCGAAGCCGCAGATCTACCGGCTCGACGCGAGCTCGCCTGTCGCGATGGTGCTCGCGAACCAGTTCGAGCTCGAGCCGAAGGACATCGTCTATGTCGACGGCAACGGGCTCGTGCGGTTCAGCCGCGTGCTCAGCCTGTTGCTGCCGGCCGTCAACGCCGGCCTGACCGCGGCGGTCGTGACCAAATGATCGAATCGATTCTCGTCGTCTGCGAAGGCAACCTCTGCCGCAGCCCGATGGCGGCCGCGTTCTTCGCGGCCGCGCTGCCGGGGCGCGCGGTGACGTCGGCGGGCTTCGACGCGCTCGTCGGGCTGCCCGCCGCGCCGTTCGCGCAGGACGTGATGCGTGAGCGCGGCATCGATCTCTCCGCGCATCGCGCGCAGCAGCTCGGCCGCGCGCAGTGCGCTTCGGTGGACCTGATTCTCGTGATGGACCGCACGCAGCGGCGGCACGTCGAGGACCGGTATCCGCTCGCGCGCGGCAAGGTGTTTCGCATCGGCGAGCATGAGAACTTCGACGTTCACGATCCCTATCGCCAACCGCGCTTCGTGTTCGAGCGGTCCGCGCGGCTCATCGAGCTCGGCGTGAACGGCTGGCTGTCGCGGCTGCGGCTCGTGTGAACGATCGCGCGCACGCGCGGAACCGAATCCCCAAGATCTCGATACATGAATTCCAACCAATCCGGCACACAAGCGCTTCCCGAGAGCGACGGCGAAACCGACTTCATCGCCATTCTCGACATCCTGATCGAAAGCCGCTGGCTGATCGCGGCGATCGCGACCGGCTGCTTTGCGATCGGCGTCGCGTATGCGGTGCTCAGCAAGCCCGTCTATCAGGCGGACATCCTGATTCAGGTCGAGGACAGCCCGGACACGTCCGCCGCGAAGAGCCTGCTCGGCGATGTTTCGTCGCTCTTCGACGTGAAATCGTCCGCGGCGGCGGAGACGCAGATTCTCGCGTCGCGGCTTGTCGTGTCGCGCGCGGTCGACCAGTTGAAGCTCTTCGTCGATGCGAAGCCGAAGCGCTTTCCGTTGATCGGCAATTGGCTCGCGCGCCGCAATGAGGGGCTGTCGAATCCGGGCTTCGCCGGCTTCGGCGGCTATGCGTGGGGCCAGGAGCGCATCGACGTCGCGACGTTCGATGTGCCGCGTTCGCTCGAAGGCGACAAGTTCGAGCTGACGATGCTCGATGCGCGCCGCTATCGGCTCGCGGGCGGCGATCTCGAACGCGGCGCCGAAGGCGTGGTCGGCAGGCTCGAACGCTTTGCGGCGAAGGGCGGGGCGATCGCGCTGCGTGTCGATGCGGCCGCCGCGAAGCCGGGTGCGACGTTCGTGCTCGTGCGCCGCTCGCGTTTGCGCACGATCGAGGATCTGCAGGACAACCTCGACGTGCAGGAGCGCGTCAAGCAATCGGACGTGGTCGTCGCGAGCCTGCGCGACACCGATCCGGAGCTCGTCAGCAGCGCGCTCAATGAAATCGGGCGGCAATACGTCGCGCAGAACATCCAGCGCAAATCGGCGGAGGCCGCGCAATCGCTCGAGTTTCTCAACGCCCAGCTGCCGACGCTCAAGCGGCACCTGACCGATTCCGAAGCACGCCTGACGAAATTGCGAGACGAGCACGGAACCGTCGATTTGACCGAAGAGGCGAAGCTCGTGCTCGCGCAATCGGCCGATGCGAAGGCACGCCTGCTCGAGCTGCAGCAGAAGCGGCAGGAGCTGCTGTCGCGCTTCACGCCGAAGCATCCGAGCGTGGTCGCGATCGATCGGCAGATCGCCGCGCTCGACGGCTATCGCGGCGCGGCCGAGCAGCAAATCAAGCGGCTGCCGGATCTGCAGCAGCAGATCGTGCGACTGATGCTCGACGTGAAGGTCGACACCGATCTCTACACGGCGTTGCTGAACAACATGCAGCAGTTGCAGCTCGTGCGAGCGGGGAAGGTCGGCAACGTGCGGCTCGTCGATACGGCAGCGGTGCCGGAAGTACCCGTCAAGCCGAAGAAGGCGCTTGTCGCGATCGCGTCGCTGCTGATCGGCGTGCTCGCCGGCTGCGGGACCGCGGTCGGCCGCTCGATGCTGTTTCATGGCATTTCCGATCCGAACGAGATCGAGCGCCGTCTGGGCATGAACGTCTATGCGACCGTGCCGCGCAGCGAGCAGCAGCGGGCGCTGACCGAGCGCGCGAAGCGCAAGGAGCGCGCGATGTCGCTGCTGTCCGTCGTGCATCCGGACGAGCCGGCCGTCGAGAGCCTGCGCAGTCTGCGCACGGCGCTGCAGTTCGCGATGCTCGAAGCGAAGAACAACGTCGTCGTGATCGCGGGCCCCGCGCCGGGCGTCGGCAAGTCGTTCGTGTCGGCGAATCTCGCCGCGGTGCTGACGATGGCCGGCAAGCGCGTGCTGCTGATCGACGGCGACATCCGCAAGGGGCATCTGAACGACTATCTCGGCCTCGCGCGCGGCAAGGGATTCTCCGAACTGATCGCGGGCGCGGTGCAGCCGGACGACGTGCTGCATCGCGACGTGATCGCCGGGCTCGACTTCATCTCGACGGGCGCGATGCCGAAGAACCCGGCGGAACTGTTGCTCAACCCGCGCGTGCCGGAGTTGATCGATGCGTTCTCGACGCGCTACGACGTCATCGTGATCGATTCGCCGCCGGTGCTCGCGGTGGCCGATACGGGCATCCTCGCCGCGACGGCGGGCACTGCGTTTCTCGTCGCGCTCGCCGGCTCGACGAAGCTCGGCGAGATTGCCGAATCCGCGAAGCGCCTCGCGCAGAACGGCGTGCGGCTGAGCGGCATCGTGTTCAACGGGATCAATCCGCGGCTCGGCCAGTACGGGTACGGATCGAAGTACGGCGGCTATCGCTACGTTGCGTACGAATACGGAGCGAAGCGCGATGCGTGACGTTCATGTGTACGCGAGCGGAAGCGACGGTGATCGTCGGTTCTGCGCGGCGTGCGCGCGGCGCGCGCATTCGACTGCCGGAGCGCGGCGATGATCCGCGCTCGCGATTCGATCGTGTCGCTGTGCGGCGTCGTCGCCGGGCAGATCGCGCTTTTCGGCTGCATCTCGCTGATCGGGCGCTTCCAGGGCCCGGAGGCGCTCGGCCATTTCAACTATTTGCTCGCGCTTGCGACGTTCGCCGGCACGCTGCTCGCGGGCCGCTACGAGCTCGCTTGCGTGAGCGACAGTGCGGCGGAGTCGTTCAACGCGCTCGTGAACGTGATGGCGCTCGGCACGGCGATCGTCGCGCTCGGCGGTGCGGCGATTTTCGTGACGGGCCGTGCGGAGCTGGTCGCCGTCGCCGCGTATGGCTTTGCCGTATTCATTCAATTGGCCGCGGGCGGCTATCTGAACAGCCTGAGGCGCTATGGCTGGATCGCCGCGAGCCGCATCGCCGTGAACGGTTCGTTTCTCGCTTGTATGCTCGCCGCGACGTTCGTGCCGACGCTCGGAAGAGTCGACGCGTTCGGCACATATACGGCGGTCACGGTATTCGTCGCACTGTCGATGCTGCTCGCGGTTGCCTGTCACGGCAAGCGGCGCGGCTATTCGTTCGAAGTGACGCGTGCATTCTTCGTCGAGCATAGCCGCTTCGCGAAGTACATCCTGCCGTCGACGCTTTGCGGCTCGGTGTTGACCTATGCGCTCGCGATCGTGATTCCACACTGGTTCGATGCGCAGAGCGCGGGCTATTTCGCGGCCGCGTATCGGCTCGGTTTCTTTCCGGTATCGCTGGTTGCGCAGAGCCTCGGCGGCGTGTTTCGGCGCGACGCGATGGCCGCGATGGCGCGTGATGACGCACGAGCGATGGTGCCGAAGGTATTCGGCGCGTATGCGCGCTCGCTCGCGCTGCTCGCGGCGGGCTATGCAGCAGGCGGCGCGCTGTTGTTCGGCCCGCTCGTCGGGCTCTTCTTCGGCGCGCGCTGGAGCGGCGCGATCGCGTTCTTCCAATGCATGATCCCGCTCTTCGCATTCCAGATGATCTACGTGCCGCTGTCGCAGATCTTTCTCGCGGCGCGCGCGCAGCGCATCGATTTCCTGTTTCAGCTCGGCTCCGGCGTCGTGCTCGCCGGCGCGTTGTGTACGGCGAAGCTCGCGGATCTGTCGGTGCTCGCGAGCGTGCGCCTGTTTTCCTTTTCCGGCGCCGTGCTGATGATCGCCGGCATCGCGCTGACGTTTGGCGTGATGAAAGGCAGCGTGTCTCGTCGGCGTGCCGACGCATGACGTTTCCTCCAATTCTTCATTGAGCGCAGATCATGATTGTCGTCGTCATCGATTCCATGGAGCGTTATTACTTTGCCGCGCGGCTCGTGAAGGCGGTCAGAAAGGAGTTCGGCTTTCTGTTCGCGACGAGCGAGCCGGTCGCGCACCTGATGGCGCTGAGCGCGGGCATCCGGTCGGTTTATCTGCGGCGCGGCGCGCCGATGCCGGCGGCGTCCGACGCGGCGGCCGCGATTCGTTCCGACGCGTCGATCGAAGTGCTGAACGGGCAAATGACGCCCGGGCTCGCGCGTGCCGACGCGGCGGCGATCTATGCCGCGATGTCCAACGTGTTTCGTCGCCGTCTGATTTCGCAGTGCCTGATGTGGAACGGGCAGCAGCTCGTGTGCCGCGCGGTCGCGCATGCGTGCGCGGCGCACGGCGTTCCGACGAAGTTCGTCGAGATCTCGAACCTGCCGGACAAGCTGTTCGTCGATCGGCTCGGCGTCAACGCGCTGTCGTCGATCAGCCGCAGTCCGGCCGTCATCGACGGCTTGCCGATGCCGACCGAGGACGAGCATCGCCGCTGGCTCGCGCGCTACGAGCGATACAAGGCGAGGCCGCTGCCGCAAGCGCGCACGTCGTGGCGGCGCAAGGCGGTGTCGGCCGTCAACTATGCGTTGAAGACCGCCACGCAAGGCGTGGCGCGCAAACGCTTCGATACGGTGCGCGCGACCAACGGCGCGCTCGCGCCGGCCGAGGCGAAAGCGCTGACGGCGAAGGAGCTGTCGGCGCTGCGCTACGTGTTCCTGCCGCTGCAGGTGTCCGGCGATACGCAGATCAAGCTGCATTCGGACGTCGACAATCTGAAGGCGATCCAGCTTGCGTTCGAGCACGCGGCGAACGAAAGCGCGGACCTGATCGTCAAGCTGCATCCGGCGGAGTGCGATACGGCCGTGATCGACGAAGTCGTGCGGATGCAGCGCGTCTATCGCTTCGACATCGTCACGTCGCCGACGACCGATCTGATCAGGCACGCGTATTCGGTCGTCACGATCAATTCGACGGTCGGGCTCGAGGCGCTCCTGTACGGCAAGCCGGTCATGTCGCTCGGCCGGTGCTTCTACAAGGAATTCGATCGCGCGCGGCTGCTCAAGTACATCCATTCGTTCCTGATCGACGGCATCGATTACTTCGGCACGGGCGAAATCGCGCCGCGCGCGGCGAGGAACGTATTTTCGATGAAGCACTGACATGCGCACGACGCTGAAGCAGACGATCGTCGCGATCGCCGAGGATTGCCGCCGCAATGCGTTCTTCAAGACGCGCTGCGTCGTCGTGTTCTTCCGGATCGCGAACTATCTCGCGTGCCGCAGCAAGCTGACGCTTGCGCTCGGCGCGCCGGCGATCGCGCTCTACATCGTCGTCTGCGACTGGATCATGGGCATCGAGATTCCGGTCAAGACGAAGATCGGCAAGGGCCTCACGCTGTATCACGGCACGGGGCTCGTCATCAACGGCTATTGCGAGATCGGCGAGCGTTGCGTGCTGCGGCACGGCGTGACGATCGGCAACACGCTGCGGCCGGACGGCACCTACAGCGGCGTGCCGTTCATCGGCGACGACGTCGAATTCGGCGCGCACAGCATCGCGCTCGGCGAGATTCGGATCGGCAACCGCGCGCGCATCGGCGCAGGCGCCGTGCTGCTGCGGGACGTGCCGGACGGCGGCGTCGCGGTGGGCGTGCCGGCGCGCGTGCTCGAGAAGGAGAAGAGCGCAGCATGAAGGTATTCATCCTCCATCCGGGGAAAGCGAACTACCCGGAAATCGCCGCGTACCGGGATTTTCTCGGCCAGCGCGGCTTCGACGTCCACGATGGCGACGCGAGCGCCTACGCGCGGTTCGGCGACCGAAGCAACTGCATCCTGTGGTGCATCATGGGCTTCTACCGGTCGCTGCCGCCCGCTCGATTCGTGATTCACGATTACCGATCGCTGTCGGTCGGCCGGCTCGCGGCAGTCAAGGACGCGCTCAAGCGCGCGTTGAATGCGAAGCCGGATCTGCGGATCTTTCAGAACGAGCGGATGCGCGGCGCAATGGCGTTTCGCGACGAAATACCGTCGCTGCTGCTGCCGATGGGCGTGCCGGACTGGATCTTCGGGATCGCGAACGAACCGGCGGGCGAGGGCCCGGCGGGCCGGTTCTGCTATATCGGCGAGATGAGCCGCGAGCGCGGCTTCCACAGGGTGCTGGCCGCGTATCGCGACGCGCCGCGCACGGCGCGCGACACGCTCGTGCTCGTCGGCGAGCCGGAGCGGGAGATTCACGAAACGTTCGGGCACGTCGCCGGCATCCAGTTCGTCGGACGTGTGCCGCAGCGCGATGCGCTCAAGATCGTGCAGCGCTCCGAGTATGCGGTTTGCTATTTCCCGTATCACCGGCCGCACTGTTTCCAGACGCCGACGAAGCTGCTCGAATACGCGGCGCTCGGCAAGAAGATCGTCTGCAACGACGCGCCGTCGAACGTCGATGCGACGCGGACGCTCGGCATCCGTTCGCACGTCACCGGCGCATCGATATTCGACGAGCTGCTGCCGCTCGCGCGACTGCGCGTGCCGCGCAACGAGCCCGCATGGATGAAGTGGCTCGGATGGACGGCCGTGATTTCGCAATCGGGCGTCACCGAGCATCTCGATGCGATCGCTTCGATGCGGAGCGTGCGATGACGATCGACACCGCACGGCCGCGGCGGGTTGCGACGCCGCCGGAGAAGGGCGCAACGGACAACGGCCGCACGCGGATGAAGATCGTGCAGATCCTCGAATCGAGCGCGACGGGCACGTTGTCGATGGTGTGCCTGATCGCGAATCGCCTCGCGCGCGAGGGGCACGACGTGCACGTCGTCTATTCGATCCGGCCCGATACGCCCGCGAATCTTCAAACGCTGTTCGACGCAACGGTCAAGCTGCGCCACATCCAGATGAAGGGCGTGCCGCCGCTGCCGGTGTTGCTGGAACTGCGGCGCACGCTGATCGGCATCAGGCCGGACGTCGTGCACCTGCATTCGTCGTTTGCGGGATTCCTCGGAAGAATCGCGTCGCTGTTCGCGTTGCCGGATGCGGCGTTCTTCTATAGCCCGCACTGCATCTCGTTCATGCGCCGCGACATTTCCGCGCTCAAGCGATCGGCGTTCGTCGCGCTCGAGCGAATCGCGTGCGTGAAGCGATGCCTGTACATCGCTTGCTCCGACAGTGAACGCGACGCGGTCCGCGCGCATTTGCGGCAGCCGGTTGTCGTGGTCGAGAACGCAGTCGGCGCGATGCCGTCGCCTGCGGCAGCCGATTCGGCCGGCGTGTGCGGTTCGACGTTGCGGGTCGTGACGGTCGGCGGCATTCGTGCGCAGAAGAATCCGCGGCTGTTCGCCGAGATCGCACGCCGCCTGCGCGGCTCGCGCCTGCGCTTCGCCTGGATCGGCGACGGCGACGCGGCACTCAAGGCGGAACTGCGCGACGCAGGCGTCGAAGTCGCCGGCTGGCTCGGTCGCGCGGAAGTCGTCGCACGATTGCGCTGTGTCGACGTATATTTGTCGACGTCGTCGTGGGAAGGCATGCCCGTGTCGGTCATCGAGGCGATGCTGCTCGGCCTGCCTGTCGTCGCGTCCGCATGCGCGGGAAATGTCGACGTCATACGGCACCTGCAAACTGGCGCGATATTTCGCGACGCCGGCGATGCGGTCGAACTGCTCGCATCGATTGACCGCGATCCGGCGCTGCGCGCGCGCCTCGCGGCGGCCGCGCGGCAGGAAGCGCGCGAGCGCTTCGGCGAAGAACGTTTTTTCCGGCAGCTTGCGCCGGTGTACGCGTCGCGGCTCGTGCGCGCGTCTTGAGGATTCGCCGCCCCTCATGCGGGCCCGCCGCGCGGAATCGGAGCGCAGCGCACGGCACGGGGCGGTCCATTGGGAGAGTTGATCTATGAACGTAGCAATCAGCCCCGGCGTGACAGCCGGCAACGACCTGCCCTTCGTGCTGTTCGGCGGGCTCAACGTGCTCGAGAGTCTCGATTTCACGCTCGACGTGTGCAGCGAATACGTCGCGGTGACGCGCAAGCTCGGCATTCCGTTCGTGTTCAAGGCGTCGTTCGACAAGGCGAACCGCTCGTCGATTCATTCGTATCGCGGCGTCGGGCTAGACGAGGGCCTGAAGATCTTCGCGGAGGTGAAGGCGCGCTTCGGCATGCCGGTGATCACCGACATTCATGAGATCGAGCAGGCCGCGCCGGTCGCCGAGGTCGCGGACGTGCTGCAGGTGCCCGCGTTCCTCGCGCGCCAGACTGATCTCGTCGTCGCGATCGCGAAGACGGGCAAGCCGGTGAACGTGAAGAAGCCGCAGTTCATGAGCCCGACGCAGTTGAAGCACGTGGCCTCGAAATGCCGCGAGGCCGGCAACGATCAGGTGATTCTGTGCGAGCGCGGCAGTTCGTTCGGCTACGACAATCTCGTCGTCGACATGCTCGGCTTCAGGCAGATGGCCGAGACGACGGGTTGCCCGGTGATCTTCGATGTCACGCACAGCCTTCAATGCCGCGATCCGCTCGGCGACGCGTCGGGCGGGCGGCGGCGGCAAGTGGTCGATCTCGCGCGCGCGGGCATGGCGGTGGGCATCGCCGGGCTCTTTCTCGAAGCGCATCCCGATCCGGATCACGCGCGCTGCGACGGGCCGAGCGCGCTGCCGTTGCATTTGCTCGAAGGCTTCCTGTCGCAAGTGAAGGCGATCGACGATCTCGTCAAGCGCATGCCCGCGCTCGAGATCCGATGAGCGCGCCCGCGTATCGCGGCGCGATCCGGCTCGTGCTGTTCGACGCCGACGGCGTGCTGACCGACGGCCGGCTGCACGTGACGGGCGACGGCGAGTTCATGAAGAGCTTTCATGCGAAGGACGGCATCGCCGTCGCGCTTCTGCGTGCGCACGGCATTCGCAGCGGCATCCTGTCGGGCCGTCACAGCGCGCCGCTCGCATGGCGTGCGCAACAGCTCGGCTTCGACGTGTTCGTATCGGGATGCGACGACAAGCGCGCCGGCTACGCGCGCATCAAATCGGAGCGGTCGCTCGCCGATGATTCGATCGCGTATGTCGGCGACGACGTGAACGATTTGCCCGTGATCGATTCGGTGGGTGTTTCGTACGCACCCGCCGACGCGCACGCGCTCGTCAAGCGGCGCGTCGACCACGTCGTGTCGCGCGCGGGCGGCGACGGCGTCGCGCGCGAAGTGGCGGAACATGTGCTGGTGCGTTCCGGGTTGTCGCTCGACGAAGCGTATCGCCCGCTGCTCGATCAATGGATGCGGCATCACGTCGTCCAATGATCTCGGCACGCGTGACATTGCCGTGCGATCGGACTGCACGCGGCTCGCGCGCGAGCCGCGCATGACGAGAACCAACAACATTTTTCATCGCCTTTCACGGCTCTTCGATGAACCATCACAACTATCTTGATTCCGCGCGGCAAGTCTTCGACATCGAATCGCGCGCGCTCGCAGGCCTTTCCGAGCGCGTCGACGAAGCGTTTGGCGACGCGGTGGAAGCGATCCTGCATTCGAGCGGCCGCGTGGTCGTCTGCGGCATGGGCAAATCCGGGATCATCGGGCGAAAGATCGCGGCGACGCTCGCGAGCACCGGCACGCCGAGCTTCTTCATGCATCCCGGCGAGGCGTATCACGGCGATCTCGGCATGGTGACGTCGGCCGACACGTTTCTCGCGATCTCGTATTCGGGCGAGACCGACGAAGTGATCAAGCTGATTCCGTTCTTGAAAAGCAACCGCAACTATCTCGTCGCGATGACGGGCAATGCGCGATCGACGCTCGCGAAAGCGGCGCACAGCCATCTCGACGTCGGCGTCGAGCAGGAGGCGTGTCCGCTTCAGCTCGCGCCGACGTCGTCGACCACCGCGGCGCTCGCGATGGGCGACGCGCTCGCCGTCACGCTGATGAGGGCGCGCGGCTTTCGGCCCGAGAACTTCGCGCGCTTCCATCCGGGCGGCTCGCTTGGGCGACGCCTGCTGTCGAAGGTCGATGACGAAATGGCGGCCGGCGATCTGCCGTTCGTCGACGAAGACGAACAGGCGATCGACGTGCTGCAAGCGATGACGAGAGGCCGGCTTGGGCTCGCGATCGTGCGGCGCGAATCGGGCTTTGGAATCATCACCGACGGAGACGTGAGGCGTGCGATCGAAACGCATGGCGACGCGTTGTTCCGCCGCGTCGCGTCGGATCTGATGTCGATCGATCCGGCAATGGTGCCGCTCGGCACGCGCGTCGAGGATGCGTTGCTGATGATGGAGGCGCGACGCATCAACGCGCTGCTCGTATTCGACGATGAGGGCGTCGTCGGCGTGTTCAAGAAGTAGAAGCGTTTGCAGGGCAAGCCGGATATTTCGAGATCCGTACGAAATTTCCGCCGCGCCTCGGATGTTCGGTGACGTCGGCACCGATGGCGGAGTCGGCCGCCAAGTCGGCTCGTCCATCGTGCCGTGAATCGCCCGTCGAGCGTCACGGCGTGTCGGGCGCGCATTGCGTGCCGTGCCGGCCGCGAGCGGCCCCTGCCGCGTGTCGTCGCGCTCGCATGTGCCGCTCGCGCATGGTGTACGCGACGCGTTACGCCACGACGAGCTCCGGAAAGCGCTCGCTCAGATACTGTTCGAAGCCGATTGCGACTTCCGGGTGGCGCAGCGCAAACTCGACCGTCGCCTTCAGATAGCCGATCTTGCTGCCGCAATCGAAGCGCGTGCCGTCGTAGCGATGCGCGAGCACCTGCTCGTCCTTCAGCAGCGACTGTAGCGCGTCGGTCAATTGCAGTTCTCCGCCCGCGCCCGGCTCGAGCGCGCGCAGATGGTCGAAGATGCGCGGCGTCAGCACGTAGCGGCCGACGACGCCGAAGTTCGATGGCGCCGCCGCGGGTTCCGGCTTCTCGACGATGCCGGCCAGCTTGAAGAGATTGTCCTCCCAGCGCTTGCCGTCGATCACGCCGTACGATTTCGAATCGTGCGGTGCGATCTCTTCCACGCCGACGACCGACGTGTGATAGTGATTGAACACGTCGATCATCTGCCGCAGCACGGGCGGGCGGCCGTCGAGCAGGTCATCCGCGAGCACGACGGCGAACGGGCTGTCGCCGACGAGCTTCTCCGCGCACAGCACCGCATGGCCGAGGCCGAGCGCTTCGGCCTGGCGCACGTAGAAGCAGTCGACGTGACGAGGCTTGATGCCGCGCACGAGCGACAGCAGTTTCTCCTTGCCGCGCGCTTCGAGCTCCGCCTCGATCTCGTACGACTTGTCGAAGTGATCTTCGATCGCGCGCTTGCTGCGCCCCGTCACGAAGATCATTTCGGTGATGCCGGCGGCGATCGCTTCCTCGACCGCATACTGGATCAGGGGTTTGTCGACGACCGGCAACATTTCCTTCGGACTCGCTTTCGTCGCGGGCAGAAAGCGGGTGCCGAGGCCGGCAACGGGAAATACGGCTTTTGTGACTTTCAGCATCGGGCGTCGAACCTTCCTTCGAAGACGTTGAACGTTTGCGCGCGAGCCGGCGATGCGTTCTCGAAGCGAACGACATCGGCGATGCGGGCGCAGTAATACGATGGTAGGGCCGTTTGAATTGTTTGGTTGCGCTAAATATAGGTCTAATCGGACAGACTTCTGACGATGTCGATTCGATCAAGCACGGTGGCGGCGGCAGCGGCTTGCGAATAGACGCGCCGCGAATGACGACGGAGTTTGCGATGCGGATGCGAGATGACGCCGGGCGCGATCACGGGCGCGATCACGGGCGCGAGCGCGTCGCGTCGCGTCGCGTCGCGTCGGATTCGACGCGGGAGAAAAAATGCCCGCCTGCAACGGCGCGTGCAGGCAGGCCAATTCCGAGTGATCGGAAGGTTCGCCGCCCGGGGGGAGCGGCTGACCGGGGGCGAGTATGAAGGCGGACGGGCGAACGCGCCTATCGTTCTGTCCGATTGTGCGTAGCAAATGGCCGATGGGGACTGCAAGTCGATTGCAATGCGCGTGTCGACGCGCGGCGAGAACCGCGCGGACGACGTCTTCGTGCGGCGCTCGCGGCGTTCGGCTGCAAGCCGACTGCGTCGCGCACGTGCGTGCGGACCGTCATTTGGCGGAACGCGGCCGGATTTTGTCGGACGGGCGCGGCGCGCATCCATTAGCCTTTGCTTGCGGACGCGCATCGGGCAGGTGAAGCGTGTCGGCGAGAACGTTCGCGGATGCGCGCGTTCTTCATCGAAACGGGGCGGTCATGGAAGACGAGAGAGACGCGTTCGACGAGATCGCGGAATTCAACCAGCGGTATCTTAGGCTCGCGCGGCGCTTGTTGTGCGAGGACGCCGGCCGCGCTCGGACGATGCTTGGCATCTCGAACGAACTGGCGACTCGTCTCGTCGCGATGACGCCGGCTCAACTCGAACGGCTCGCTTACGGCGCAGAGCTCGTTTGTCAATTTCGCCTCGACGCGATGCCCGGGCGGGCATGAGGCGATTCACGGCGGAAAGGGCACGCTGAGCCCGCGCTGGGGCGTCGTTGAGCGTCTTCACGGTTCGTCGCCGCGTAGGCGCGCTCGTGCCGGATGGCAAGACGTCTATTGCGCTTGGCGTGCGTTGACAGTGGGCTCCGCTGAACCGTCGCGATCGCTGGGCGACTTTGTGCCGGCTGCGGACGAAGCCGTTGCAGCCACCTCGATATTTTCGCTAAGCGCCCCCGGCTTTCGCGATGCGCATGACCACGCGCTCGAACGACGCAGATCACGCTGCCCGGCAACTCGCGACGTCGTTGCCCGATGTGCCGCGCACACCTGAGGCGACGAGCGATCCGCGTCGCGAATCCCATCATCGCGGACCGGCTGCATGCCGCCACGGGCCTTCGGCCAAACTCCGCTCTTCGGCAGAGGGGGCGGCCACGCGCACGCATCCCAATCGTCTTCTCATGGCGGCGCGTCACCCGCACTTCGATTGCAGTTCCGACTACGAATATTCACCGTGTCGACGCTATTTTCGTCGGAATGTCGAAGCCGGTCGTCCATCAGACGAAAGTTCACGTGGATATCGACTAATTTGTCGTTTAATCAGCGCCATTTAATATGTAATATTCGCGATTGATGTTTGTTTGATTTATGAATGACATTTGAAAGGAAGTCGGTTTTCGATCGTGCGCATGTGTCATTGGGAAGCGCCTAGAAGAAGCACTTAAAAATAGGAACGTCCATGATAGAAAAGCATGTGTTCTCAAAGGAAATTCGCGAACGCTTGAAGCCGTTATTCGCCCTGAATAACTGGCGCGGCCCGCTGGAGCTGGCGAGCGATTATCTCTGCATCGCGGCGGCGGTCTATGCGACATATTGGTCGATGTGGTGCTATCCGCTTGCGCTGCTCGTGATCGGGTCGCGGCAGCGGGCGCTCGCCTCCCTGCTGCACGAGTCCTGCCACAAGACATTCACGCGCAACCGCACGCTGAACAATTTTTTCGGGCGCTGGCTTGCCGGTTACCCGATCTTCCAAAGCCATCGGGCTTACGTGAAATCGCACGTGCTCGACCATCACACGTTTCTCGGCGACGCGAACCGCGATCCCGATTACATCCACTACATCGAGAGCGGTTTGTTCGACGTGCGCGATCGCCTCGATTTCGTCATGCGATTCATCGTCAAGACGATCCTGCTTTTCAATATCGGCAGCTATCTGAAATATTTGATGACGAACCGGCTCGGTGAGATTTCGCGTGAAAAAAAAGAACTGATGGGATTGGTGTTGACGCAGGCGGCCATCTTTATGGCATTCTTCGTCACGGTGGGCCTGCTCGGTTATGTTCTTTTCTGGATCGTTCCGATCATTACGACATTCCAGATCATTGGCTTGTTTTCCGAAATTTCCGAGCATTTTCCGGTCATTCGCACGACTCGAAGCACGCTGACGATTACCCGAAACCGCTTCCCCGCCCTGCTCGAGCGCGCTTTCATCGGCATGCACGGCGACAATTACCACCTCGTTCATCATTTGCTCGCGGGTATTCCGTTCTGGAATCTTCGGCGCGCGCATACGATCCTGCTCGGCGATTGCGCTTATGCGGCGGCCAATCGGACGTCGGGCGGCATTTTCACCGCGCCGTCCGGACGAATGTCCGTCATGCGGTCGATTCTCGACGAGATCCGCGTTTCCGCTCCCCTCGATTTTCCCGTAGCTTCCCGCCAAGGTGCCTGAATGAACGACGAAATCACGATGCTCGCCGCAGCCGCATTGAAGGGGTTCGCCGCGAATCCGCAGTATGCGCAGCGTTTTCGTGAAGGATCTGCGTTGCGCGAATGGCTGCAAGTGCCGGCGAGCCGCTACATCGTGGCCGGCGACGCCGGCACCGCCGTCGAGCGGATGCGCGTGCTGGCCGGGAAAGGATACGAAGTCGGTCTCGAATGCGTCGGCGAAAACGTCACGGATCGCGAGGAGGTCCGGCGCGTCGAAGCGCAGTATCGGCGGTTGATCGATCTGCTGCCGCATGGCGGCCTGGGGCGGCGAACGGAGCTCAATTTCGATCTGAGCAACGTCGGCTTGCTGATCGCGCGCGATCTCGCCTGCGAGGTGACGGACCGCATCGCCGGCGCGGCGGGCGAAAGGGGCGTGTTCGTGACGCTCAGCATGGAGCGTTTTCCGATGGTCGACGATATTCTGTCGGTGTTCCATCAGCTCGCCGCGTCGCATGCGAACGTCGGCATCACGCTGCAGGCGTATTTGCACCGCACGGCCGGCGACCTCGACGCGGTGCTGCGGGCCGGGCGCAAGATCAGGCTCGTCAAGGGCGTGTACGACGAAGCGCCGGAGCGGGCGCTGCCGCGCTCTTCCGCACTGAACGACCGCTACGTCGAATTGGCGCGCCGCATGGCGGACGCCGGCGTCGACCGCAGTTTCGCGACGCAGGACCCGGCGCTCATCGAGCGTCTGATGCGCGACGGCCTGCTCGGCGGCGATGCGGAAATCGAGATGCTGCACGGCGTGCAACCGGGCAGGCTGCGCGATCTTCGCCGCGACGGTGTGAATTGCCGCGTCTACGGCACGTTCGGCGACAACTGGTATCTGCATTTCCTTCATCGCCTTGCCGAAGCGCCGGAAACCGTCCTGCTGGCGCTGGCGGACATCCAAGATCCGTCGCGCATCGTGTTCGGCGGCGAATACTGAGATGCGCCCGATTCACTTCAATACAGCGGGCGCGGGGCTCGCGTCGCCGGCGGTGATTCGCGCGATGACAGCCTATTTGAACGCTGAATTCGAGCACGGTGCATATGAGGCGGAACGCATGCACGCCGAGGCGCTCGATGCGGTGCGAACCGGTCTGGCGTGGCTGCTGAACGCGCCGTCGAGCAGGAACGTCGCGCTCTTCGACAGCGGCACGCGGGCGTGGCTGACGTGCGTGAATGCCATCACCGGATGGCGCGGCCGCGGCAAGGTGTGGACCACGCCGTACGAATACGCGGGCAATCTGCTCGCGTTGCAGATGCTGTGCGCGCGGCATGCGCTCGAAATGGAGGTCGTGCCGCTGCTCGAGAACGGCGATCTCGACCTGGAATGGATCGAAGCGCACGCGGACGACGCGCTGTGCCTCGCGAGCGTGGTCCACGTTCCGTCGGGTTGCGGCATCGTGCTGCCGGTCGAGCGGATCGGGCGCATCCTTCGCGGCGCGAGTCCGCACGCGCTTTACGCGGTCGATGCGTGCCAGTCCGCTGGTCAGCTCGACACCGATTTCCAGCGAATCGGCTGCGACCTGCTGACGGCCGCGGGCCGCAAGTTTCTGCGCGGCCCGCGGGGCACCGGCTTTGCAATCGTGTCGCAGCGCTGGCTCGATCGATTGGGCGAACATCCGATCGACCTGCACGCGGCGGAAGTGCTGGCGTGCGATCGGCACCGGTTGCACGACGATAGCGCGCGTCGGCTCGAGCTGAGCGAAATGCACTTGGCGGCGTTGATGGGCCTGAAGGTCGCCGTCGACGAGGCGCGCGGCCGGGATCTCGACCCGGCGCGGCAGATCTACGCGGCGCTTTGCGAGCGGCTCGCTGATCGGGACGACGTGGCGTTGCTTCATCCGGGATCGGTTCACAGCGGAATCGTGAGTTTCGTGCATCGAGATCGGACGCCCATCGAAGTCGTTAATCATTTAAGATCGCATCGGATCAATGCGTGGAAAATCGCGGGCGGTCATACGCCGCTTTATCTGGGTGCGCGCGGTTTCGATTCGGCCATTCGGTTGTCCGCGCATTGCACGAACGCGATGTCGGATATCGACGATCTCGAGCGGGCGCTTTCCAGTTGGGCGTGACGCGCACGCTGCTTCGGCGTATCGGGGGGCGCATCATTCACCGAAACGGCATCGATATATAAAAGAATTTCACTCGTCGCATCAAGGGGACACCGAACTGATGGAAATAAACGGACGCCTGGACGGTCGGGCCTTTTCGGCTATCGGCATTGCATTGTTGACGTGGTCTTCGTCGTATGCCGCTATTGCATACTGTCTGGGCGCATTTACGCCTAGCGAGATCGCATTTTCGCGATTGTTGGTCGCTTCGATCAGTTTTGCGGCGTTATGGGCCGTCAAGCGCTTCTCGTTGCCGGCCGCGCGGGATCTGCCGAAAATCGCCGTGCTCGGCATTCTCGGATTGACGGTCTATCACCTTTGTCTTGCCTACGCGGAGACGCGCATTCCGAGCGGCACGGCGGCGATGCTCATCGCGCTGTCGCCGGGGGCGACCGCGCTGCTGTCCGCGATCTGGCTGCGCGAGTCGATCAGCCTGATCAAGGCGACGGGCTTCGCGATCGCGCTCGTGGGCGTAGCGTTGGTCGTCGTCACGAGCGGGCAGGGCTTCAGGATGGAGCCGGCCGCGCTGTGGGTGCTCGTCAGCGTTGCGGGCCTCGCGCTCTATACGGTCGGACTCAAGCCGATTCTCGCTCGCGTGGGATCGCTCGGCGTGACGGCGACTGCGTTCGCCGCGGCGACCATTGCCGCCGTGCCGTTCGGCGCGCCGCATCTCGCCGCCGCGATCGGCGACGCGTCGCATGCACGCCTCGCCGCGTTGGCGTGGCTCGGTATCGCGCCGACGTTCGTCGGATACATCGCGTGGAATTTCGCGCTGCGGCGCGCGCCTGCATCGCAAGTCACGAGTTTTCTGTATCTGTCTCCACCGCTTTCGATTCTGATCAGCTGGATCTGGCTTGGCGAAAAGCCTCTGTTGATCACGCTATTGGGCGGCGGCGTCACGTTGATCGGCGTCGCATTGGTCAATGCGCGCGGCAACATCGGCAAGGCGGCGGGCGTTCAGCCGTCGAGAAGCGCGTGAATCCGTCGGCGCGCAATTCGCATTGTTCGCATTGATCGACTGAAATCGAATCGCGTCGCGTCGATGGGCGGGCCGCCGCGTAGGCGCCCGCGCAACGACCGAACGGCAGTCACGCCATGGGGGGCTCATGAATGTGAATCGATTCGTTTGGATCGGCGTAGCCTTGATCGAAGGCGGGCTGATTGCATTAGCGCTGGCCGCGGCTGCGTGCATCATACGCTGGGCGACGTTTGCGGCCGAGACGATGTGAGCGGAAACGGCGGGTTGGTTGCGCGGGAAGGGGGCTTCGTTCGAGTGTAACTGTCCGGCGTGCGAAAGCTGTGCATTTCTCGTTCGGTGGCGCGTGTTGCTTCGGCGTGCCGCTGCCTGCCGCCGAAGTGAATCGAGGCGACGGCGCGCGCATCCGTTGAGGCTGCCTGACGGCGCAAGGCCGAAAGGCAATTCTTGAACCGTTGTCGTCGACGTGAATGGAACGTGCGCTGGCGGCGCGCGGGCGTACTTCGAGCGCTGAGCGCAAACCGGACGCACGAGGATGCGCTCGGGTGGCGGGATGGCCGGGTGGGGGATTGTCGCGCCGAGTGATGCGACGCGGTGCGACGCGACGCAGTGCGATGAGCGCGTAACGAACGAAGCCAAGTACGTCGACTTCATCGTCGCCGCCGAAATTCGACTTGCCGCAGATGCGAAAAGGGCCTGGCGCGAACGCCAAGCCCTTGATGTCTTTGGTAGGCCGTACTGGATTCGAACCAGTGACCAACGGATTAAAAGTCCGCTGCTCTACCAGCTGAGCTAACGACCCAAAAGAGGCAAAATTATAGCGGCCGCCTCGTGAGCTTGTCAACTCGCCGATTGGCCGCGCCGTTCGCCGTCACTTGATCGCATCCAGCTTGCTCTGCGCCGTTTCCGCCGCGTTCGAGCCGGGGAACTGCGACACGACCTGCTCGAACGTCTTCTTCGCGGCCGCCTTCTGGCCTTGCTCGAGCTGGTTGGTGCCGATCGCGATCAGCGCATCCGCCGCGCGGGGATGCTGCGGATAGTTCTTCACGAGGCCTTGCCACGTCGCCGTCGATCCCTTGTAATCGCGCAGCGCGTACTGTGCGTTGCCGAGCCAGTACTGCGCGGTCGGCTGATAGGGGCTTTGCGGATATTTGGCGATGAACGCGCGGAACGAAGCCGCTGCGCCCTTGAAGTTGCCGTTGCGGAATTGCTGCGACGCTGCGTTGAACGCGTCCGTTTCCCCTGGCTGCACCGTGCCCTCGACGCCGTCCACCGTCGTCTTCTGCGGCTCGAATTTCTTGAGGCGCGTATCGAGATCAGCGTAGTAATCCTTCTGCTGACGCTCGAGCGTTGTCAGACGGTTCGTCAGATCCTCGTTCTCGCCGCGTAGCGTCGCGACCTGCTGGTTCAATTGGTCGAGGCGGTTCGTCTGATCGAGGATCGTGCGTTGAGCGGCGGCGAGCTGGCTCGCCAGGCTGTCGGACTTGCTGCGCAAGTCGAGCACCGCACGGCGGGCTTCGTCGTCGTCGAAGAGGCCCGCGTGCGCCGGCGCGGCCGCGAGGGCCGCACCTGCCACGCACAGCGCGACGGCCGTGCGCAGCCAAGAAGGACGGTGCGTCATACAGCGATTCTTCCGTTACTTACTGTTGATAGACGAGGTCTGCGCGGCGGTTCTGCGCCCACGACGCTTCGTCGTGGCCGAGCGCGACCGGCTTTTCCTTGCCGAGGCTCACGGCTTCCATCTGCGAATCCGCGACGCCGAGCAGCGACAGCGCGCGACGCACGGCTTCCGCGCGCTTCTGGCCGAGCGCGAGGTTGTACTCGCTCGTGCCGCGCTCGTCGGTGTTGCCCTGGATCAGGATGTGGCGCTGCGGATGGCTCTTCAGGTATTGCGCGTGTTGCTGCAGCAGCGACTGGTACTGGTCCTGCACCGAGTAGCTGTCGAAATCGAAGTAGACGCTGCGCTTCGCGAGCGGGCTGTTCGGATCGTTCAGCGGGTCCACGGTCACTTGCGCGACGTTTTCGGGGTTCGGCTGCGTGCTGACCGCGCCGCCCTGGTTCGCGTGCTCGTCGAGCTTCACGCCCGACTTACATGCGGCGAGCGCGCCGATCATCAGCACCGCGAACGCCAGACGAAGTTTCTTCGACATCATGGTTACTCTCCTGTTGGTCATTGCATGAAGGGCCCCCAGGACGGCTCGCGAATCGCGCCGCCCTGAACGGACAAGATCTGCGGCGGCGCGCTGCCGTCGGACGGAACGGCAGCCAGCACGCTGCGGCCCCCCGATTGCGTAGCGTACAGAATGTACTGGCCGTTCGCCGCGAAGCTCGGCGATTCGTCGCGCGTCGTGTTGGTGACGGCGTTCGCCGCACCCGTTTGCAGATCTTGAACGTACAACTTGAAGCCCCCGCCGGTGCGCGAGATGTACGCGAGCAGCTTGCCGTCCGGGCTGACGCGCGGACTCGTATTGTAGCTGCCGGTAAACGTCACGCGCTGAGCGGTGCCGGCGCTCTCGCCTTCGGCGGGCATCCGGTAGATTTGCGGCGCGCCGCCGCGATCGCTCGTGAAATAGATCCACTTGCCGTCGGGGGAGTAGAACGGCTCGGTGTCGATCGAGCCGCTGCGCGTCAGGCGGCGCAGCCCGGTGCCCGTCGCGCTGACGGAATAAATCTGCGTGTTGCCCGTGAGCGACAGCGCAACGGCGAGCGTCTGGCCGTCGGGCGACCACGCGGGCGCGCTGTTGTTGCCTTTCTGGTTCGAGATCACGTAGCGGCGGCCCGTCGGCAGATCATGGATGTACACGACCGGCTTCTTCAACTCGAACGACACGTACGCGACCTTCGTCCCGCTCGGCGACCACGCGGGCGAGATGATCGGCTCCTTGCTCGTCAGCGCGGGGATCGCGTTCTGGCCGTCCGAATCGGAGATCAGCAGCTTGTAGACGTTGCCCGTGCGCTGCACGTACGACAGGCGCGTGTTGAAGACGCCGCGCACGCCGAGCAGCTTCTGGTAGATGTAGTCGGCGATCTTGTGGCCCGTCTTGCGCATCCCCTCGTTGTCGTTCGACGTCGTGAGCGACAGGCCGCCGAGGCTTTGCTGCTTGACGGTGTCGTAGAGGATGAAGTTGACCTTGTACTGGCCGCTCGGCTCGCGGTTCACGCTGCCCGCGACGAACGCATTCGCGCCTTTCGCCTTCCACGCGCCGAAATCGACCGACGCCGTCTCCGGCACGGGCGTGCTGCCCGCGTCGACGTTGGAGAACTTGCCGCTTCTCGCGAGGTCGGCGCGCACGATCGACGTGACCTGCTGCGGCAGGCTCGCTTCATTGACGAAATTCGCGGTGGCGATCGGAAACTGGGTGGAGCCGACGCCCGTGATCAGTACGTTCACCTGCGCGTGGGCGGTGCTGCCCGCGGCAATCAGACACGAGGCCACGAGTGCCCTGAAACCTAGCTTCGTCATCAAACTCATGCTTCCTGTTCCCGTATGTACGCTGCGCAACCGCAGAGACTCAAAAATACCCGATTCGTTCCCGGCGCGACGGCGGGAGTGTACGCGCAAACGCGCTCATTCCGCCGCCTTGAAGGTAATCGTAATCTCGGACGGGGTACGACCGTTGGTATCGGGCGGCAACGGCACCGACGCCTGGATCGCGCTGATCACCGCCTGATCCCACCCCGAATTTCCGCTCGACCGGCGGATCGACGCGCTGAGCACGTCGCCCGACGGCGTGCAGCGGATCGCGACGACGGTCACGAGACCGTCGCGCTCACCCGCCCACACGATGTTCGGTTTCACGCGCCGGCGAACCTTGTCCGCATAGCCGGGCGACGCCGCATTGCCGCCCGAGCCCGTGCCCGTGCCGCTCTTCGCGAGGCCTTCGCCGCCGCCCGAGCCGCCGCCCGCCATGCCTTGCAACTGCGCGAGGCGGGCCTGGCGCTCCTTGTCGAGCTTCGCCTTCGCGGAGGCGTTCGCCTTGGCGGCCGCGGCGGCCTTCGCCGTTTTCTCGGCCTCGGCCTTCTTCTGCGCGGCGAGTTGTTCCTGTTTTTTCTGCTGTTCGAGCTTCTGTTGCTCGAGCTTTTGCTGTTCGAGTTTGCGCTGCTGCTCGGCGAGCTGCTGTTGCCTGAGCTTCTCGGTCTGCTTCTCGCGCTCGGCAGCCTTTTGTGCGGCGAGCTGGGCAGCCTGCTGCGCGGCGAGTTGCTGCGCCTTCAGCTGCTGCTGGCGGCGTTGCTCCTCGAGCTGCGCTTCGCGCGCGGCCGCGGCCTGCTGCTCGCGCCGTTTCTGCTGCAATGCGATGTCCGCCTCCTCGTTCTTCACGGGCGGCGGAGGAGGGGCGACTTTCGCGGGCGGCATAGGCGCGGGCTGCGGCGTCGACGTGTCCGGCACCGACGTCCACAGCTCCGCTTCCGCGCCCGCCGGCGTGCTGTTCTGCCATTGGACGCCGTGGTACAGAAAGAGCGCGAGCAGCACGTGCATCAGCGCGGCAAGCAGGAACGCGCGGCCTGTGCCGCGCTCGCGCGGCGGCCGAGGCGGATAGGCGGCGGTGCGCGACTGGCGAGGCTTCATTGCGACTTGACGAGGAGACCGACGCGCTTCACGCCGCGCGCCTTCAAATCGGACATCACGGTCATCACGGCGTCATATTGAACCGTCTTGTCGGCCGCGATCACGACCGGCTGATCCGGGTGGTCGGCCTGGCGCGACGCGATGAAGCTGTCGAGTTCGGCCTTCGTCACCGTGTCTTCCTGCGACGCGCCCGACTCGCCCTTGTAGCGCACGCTGATCTTGCCGTCGGCGCGGATGTTGACGACGACGGGCGGCGTCTGCTCCTGGGGCGCGGCGTTGCCGACGGTCGGCAGATTGACGATCGACGGCGCGACGAGGGGCGCAGTCACCATGAAGATGACGAGCAGCACGAGCATCACGTCGATGTAGGGCACGACGTTGATGTCGGCCATCGAGCGGCGCGAGCGGCCGCCGCGCATGCTGGAACGAATGGGGGTGCCGGCCATCGCGTGCTCCTTATTGCGCCTGGCGCTGCAGGATGTTCGAGAATTCTTCGATGAACGTTTCGAAGCGGATCGCGAGGCGGTCGATGTCGTGTGCGTAGCGGTTGTACGCGACGACGGCGGGAATCGCGGCGAACAGGCCGATCGCGGTCGCGACGAGCGCTTCGGCGATGCCCGGCGCGACGTTCGCGAGCGTCGCCTGCTGAACGTTCGCGAGGCCGCGGAACGAGTTCATGATCCCCCAGACCGTGCCGAACAGACCGATGTACGGGCTCACCGAGCCGACGGACGCGAGGAACGACAGGTTCGACTCGAGCACGTCCATTTCACGCTGGAATGATGCGCGCATTGCGCGCCGCGCGCCATCCAGGAGCAGCGCGGGGTCGTTCAGGCGCTTCTCCTTCGCCTTCAGGAATTCACGCATCCCAGATTCGAAGATCCGCTCGAGCGCGCCGATCGTATGACGGTTGTTCGCGGCGCTCTGGTACAGCGCCTGCAGGTCGCCGCCCGACCAGAAATCGCGCTCGAAGCGTTCGGTTTGCGCGCGGGCGCGGCGGATCGCGAACCACTTGCGGAAGATGAACGTCCACGACATCAGCGACAGGACGAGGAGGAGCCCCATCACCGCCTGGGCGAGCACGCTCGCGTTGAGGACGAGGGAAATGATCGACAGGTCTTGAGAAGTGTTCATAGAGATTTGTGTAACGTCCCTTCGGGGAGGCCTGGCCAGGTACGCCCGGCCGGCGCGCTCCGGCGGCGTTCGGCAAGATGCTCGACCGAGCGCGCCACGCGCCGGCGGCGCATCGCCGGAAGCTTTTCGCCGAACCTTGCTTAGTGGCGGATCACGGGGTCGAGTTCATCGGCTCAGTCTAAACGGCACTCACGCGCACGCCGTTGACACGGCTCGCCGGCCGCTTGCGGACGGTCCACGCTCGAGCGCGACGCGAACGGAGGGCGGGATGGCGGCCGGCTTGAACGTCGAGCGGTCGACGCAGCCGATTCGCACGTCCGCGGCGACGAGCAGCGTGCCGTCTCGCCACGCCTGCTGTTCGAATTCCACCGTCGCGCGGCCGAGCCGCGAGATTTTGCAGACGATTCCGAGCGCGTCGTCGAGCCGCGCAGGGGCGCGGTAGTCCAGCTCCGCGCGGCGGACGATGAAGATCGTGTCCGTTTCGTCGGCGATCCGGCTCTGGTCGATGCCGCACGCGCGCAGCCACTCGGTGCGCGCGCGCTCGAAGAACTTCAGGTAGTTCGCGTAGTAGACCACGCCGCCGGCGTCGGTATCTTCGTAGTAGACGCGGACCGGCCACGCGAAGTCGGGCGCCGCGTCGGGCTGTCGGCTGGGTTCAGTCATGGCGCGCATTCTACCGGAACGGACGTTCGCGATTTCCCTGATTCGTAACGGAATGTTGCCTTTTGCGGGGCCGCCCGGCAGGCTGCGCGGGCGGTCCGGCGGGGAGCGGGCTCAGCCGCGATGGACGGTCAGTCCGGCGGGCGCCTGCGCGACGGGCATCATCTCGATCGTGTTGATGTTCACGTGCGCGGGGCGGGTGGCGACCCAATAGATCGTGTCCGCGATGTCCTCGGCGGTGAGCGGCTGGACGTTCGCATAGACGCTCGCGGCTTTCGTGTCGTCGCCGCGGTAGCGCACGTTCGAAAACTCGGTGCCGCCGCAGAGACCCGGCTCGATATCGGTGACGCGCAGCGGCGTGCCGATCAGGTCGGCGCGCAGGTTCAGGCTGAACTGGCGTACGAACGCCTTGGTCGCGCCGTAGACGTTGCCGCCCGGGTACGGATAGCTGCCCGCGACGGAGCCAAGGTTGAAGATGTGGCCGCGGCCGCGCTCGACCATGCCGGGCAGCAGCGTGCGCGTGACCGTGACGAGGCCCGAGCAGTTGGTGTCGATCATCGTCTGCCATTCGTCGAGGCTGGCTCTGTGCGCCGGCTCGACGCCTAGCGCGAGGCCCGCATTGTTGACGAGGACATCGATCGCGGCGAATTCCGCGGGCAGCGCGGCCGGCACGGCTTCGACGGCCGCGCGGTCGCGCACGTCGAGTTCGATCGGCAACAGGGCGCCGCCGAGCTCGGCGGCGAGCGCGTCGAGGCGGTCCTTGCGGCGCGCGGTGGCGACGACGCGGTGGCCGCCATTGACGAAGGCGCGGGCGATGGCGGCACCGAAACCTGCCGACGCGCCGGTGACGAACACGATCATTGCTGCTGCTCCTTGAACGAGGCTTGCTGGGGAGAACTCGCTAGCCTACTGGCATCGCGGCGGTGCGGCAAGGCGCGGCGGCGCTCGCCCGCGACGCATTCCCGGGAATGCCCGGCCGGATGCGCGATAGATTTGTCCCTTAATATGGTTGGGCGGCGCCGGGCGCGGTTGCCTATTCATGGCGCATCCAATAAACTAACGCGCTCAATGTCCCTGCGTGACTGGCGATAAGGCCTTTCGAGGTCAAGGTGGAGCGTCCCACCGTGAAGCGCAGGGCGTCGCTTTTGCCGTTCGCCTGGGCAGCCGTTGTGCGCCGCGTTGCGCGCTTTGCCGGTGGCTGTCCTGCCTCGCGTTCCACGGAATCCTCCGCCACGTCGAGCCGGCTGCGCCGCCGGCTGCGCGACGCATTCGGCCACTTCGGTCAACCTGTACACACTTAACGGAAACCGTATGTTTGACAGAGCCCAAAGCACCATTGCGAACGTCGATCCCGAGATCTGGCAAGCGATCCAGCAGGAAAACGTCCGCCAGGAAGAGCACATCGAGCTGATTGCGTCGGAAAACTACACGAGCCCGGCCGTGATGGCGGCGCAAGGCTCGCAGCTCACGAACAAGTACGCGGAAGGCTATCCCGGCAAGCGCTACTACGGCGGCTGCGAATACGTCGATATCGTCGAGCAGCTCGCGATCGAGCGCGTGAAGGCGCTGTTCGGCGCCGAAGCCGCGAACGTGCAGCCTAATTCGGGTTCGCAGGCGAACCAGGGCGTGTTCTTCGCGATGCTCAAGCCGGGCGACACGATCATGGGCATGAGCCTCGCGCACGGCGGCCACCTGACGCACGGCTCCCCCGTCAACATGTCGGGCAAGTGGTTCAACGTCGTCAGCTACGGCCTGAACGAAAACGAAGACATCGATTACGAAGCCGCCGAGAAGCTCGCGCACGAGCACAAGCCGAAGTTGATCGTCGCGGGCGCGTCGGCGTTCGCGCTGAAGATCGATTTCGAGCGTCTCGCGAAGATCGCGAAGGCGGTCGGCGCGTACCTGATGGTCGACATGGCGCACTACGCGGGCCTGATCGCTGCGGGCGTCTACCCGAACCCGGTGCCGCACGCCGATTTCGTCACGACCACGACCCACAAGAGCCTGCGCGGCCCGCGCGGCGGCGTGATCCTGATGAAGGCCGAGTACGAGAAGCCGATCAATTCGGCGATCTTCCCGGGCATTCAGGGCGGTCCGCTGATGCACGTGATCGCCGCGAAGGCGGTCGCGTTCAAGGAAGCGCTGTCGCCGGAATTCAAGGAATACCAGCAGAAGGTGGTCGAGAACGCGCGCGTGCTGGCCGAGACGCTCGTCAAGCGCGGTCTGCGCATCGTGTCGGGGCGCACCGAGAGCCACGTGATGCTCGTCGACCTGCGTGCGAAGAACATTACCGGCAAGGCGGCGGAAGCGGCGCTCGGCAATGCGCACATCACCGTCAACAAGAACGCGATCCCGAACGATCCGGAAAAGCCGTTCGTGACGAGCGGCATCCGCCTCGGCTCGCCGGCGATGACGACGCGCGGCTTCGGCACGCAGGAAGCCGAACTCGTCGGCAACCTGATCGCCGATGTGCTCGAGAATCCGGAGGACGCGGCGACGATCGAGCGCGTGCGCGTGCAGGTCGCCGACCTCGCGAAGCGTTTCCCGGTCTATCGCTGATCGGCCATGCGCTGCCCGTTCTGCCGGCACGACGATACGCAAGTGGTGGATTCGCGCGTGTCGGAAGACGGCGCCGCGATCCGCCGGCGTCGCCGCTGCTCGGCCTGCGACAAGCGTTTCACGACGTACGAGCGGGTCGAGCTGGCGTTGCCGGCCGTCGTGAAGAAGGACGGCAGCCGCACCGAATTCGACCGTCGCAAGATCGTCGCGAGCATGCAATTGGCGCTGCGCAAGCGCCCGGTTGCGGCCGATGCGATCGATGCGGCGGTTGCCCGAATCGAATATCAGCTGCTCGCGTCCGGCGAGCGCGAAATACGCAGCGAAAAGCTCGGCGAACTCGTGATGAACGAGTTGCGCCAGCTCGACACGATCGCCTATGTGCGTTTCGCGTCCGTCTACCGCCGGTTCGAAGACGTGTCCGAGTTCGCGGACGTGATCGAGGAATTCCGCCGCACGGCGCCCGCGAAGCCGCCGCGCAAGCGCTGAGCTCGCGCATTCCGTTTTCCGTCTCGTTTCCCATTCCATACGTTTCTCCCGCGTAGCACGCGGTGTTCGTGCTCGTCAGGGCGATTGTCGTGCGTCCGGCCGCAATGTGCGACTCGGCCATTCGGCAGATGGCGCCCGTTCGTCGGCCCCGGTAGAGTCGGCGCATCGGATTCACGGAGCGGGCGATGCGAGCGGAAGGTTGCGGGCGAGCGACGGCGGGTTTCATGCTCGTCGAATTGATGGTCGTGCTCGTGCTGGTTGCACTTGTTGCGACGTTGGCCGCGCCAACGTTCGCCGGCGCGCGCATGCGCGACCGGATCGACGCACGTGCGCGCGTGTTCGGCGCATCGCTCGCGTATGCGCGAGGGGAGGCGGTCAGGCTCGGCATGCGCGTCATGCTGTGCCGCAGCGACGCTGCCGCGAGATGCATCGCGGCGGGGCGGCCGTGCGACGACGGAGCGACCGACTGGTCGTGCGGCTGGGCCGTGGCCGTCGCGGACGGCGAGCGTGGAACGCGCGTCTTGCGACGCATTGTGCGCGACGCTCAGGTGGCCGTGACGGGCGCGGGCGGCGACGTCGTATTTACGCCGCCTGCGGGCCAAGTGATCGGCGGCTTCCGGAGTTTCGAGTTCGCGCCGAGCGATGCGTCTGACGCGTGGCGCGGCGACCGTTGGCGACGCTGTTTGCGGATCGCGGCAGGCGGTCGCGTACGGCTTTCCGAGGGCGGTTGCGGAGCGTCGACATGATGCGATTTCGGCCGATGCGCGGGAGCTCGTTGCTCGAGGTGGCGATCGCATGCGCGCTGCTCGCGATCGCGGCGCTTGGCGTAATCGCCGCTTTTCTCGCGACGATACGCGGCGAACGCGACGCCGCGGCGCGCGAGCAGGCGATGCTCGTCGCCGATTCGTGGGCGGAGATGGCGCGAGCCGGCGGGCCGTCGGGCGTCGATTGGGACCTGTCGATGTCACGTTTGCGTCACGGGAGGCTCGTCGCGACGAGCGGAGGCGCCGGCACTGCTAGCGTGCGCGTCGAATGGCAACGCTCCGGAGCGGTTGCGGTGGAGCCGTTGCGTTGTGAAGGCGATGTTGCGGCTTCGCGTGACGGTGATAGGCAATGCGTGACGCTCGCGTATGCATTGACGGAGCGCTCATGATGCGAGCGGCGCGTTGGCGTGCCCACACGCTGATCGAGGTGATGATCGCAATGGCGCTCGGCTTGCTGATCCTGCTGGCCGCGATCTCGCTCTATCGCGTGCAGCGGGCCGCCTATGCAACGGCGGCAGAGGCCGCGCGGTTGCGCGACGCTGCACAGGCATCGCTCGCGCTGATTGCCCAGCAGATCCAGATCGCGGGCTTCGTGCCGCTCGACGCGCACGATGCGCTGCCCGTGCAGGGGCTGTTCGGCTGTGTCGCGGGAAGGCCTGTCGGAGCCGACGGGCAACTCGCATGCGATCCGCTCGCGAACGGCTCCGACGGCCTCGTCGTCCGCTACGTCGGTGACGGCAATTCCACTTGGCCGACGACGAGCGGCCAAGCGACGGACTGTCTCGGCCAGGGCGTCGGCGCCGCCGACGGAAAGCCGGTGATCGTCAATCGCTTCTACGCGCGCGTCAGCACATCGACGGGCGAGCCGGAGCTGTACTGCGAGGGCAGTGGTAGGCCCGGCATTGCACAGCCGCTTGTCGAGGGCGTCGAGCGCTTGCGTTTGCGCTACCGGCTGAGCGGTGCAGTGCAGTGGACCGATGCGTCGGCTTTGACCGCCGCGGATTGGGCGCATGTGGCCGCCGTGGCCGTTTGCGTGCAAGTGCGGGGCATGCGCACGGGGCGACTCGTGCGTTACGTCGATTGCGAAGGGCGAACGGCGAGCGCGCAGGACACGCGCACGAGGTTCTCGGTGCGACGGTATGTTGCCGTTCGCAATCGAGAAAGCGCATGATGCGTTTCGCAGCCGTGCTTCGGGCAAAACGCGTGCGGATCGTTCGCCGCCATTCGGTGCGGCGCGAAGCGGCGTGGCGGCGCGAGCGCGCAACGCGCGGCTCGCCCGGTGTTGCGCTGCCAGGTGTACTTGCCGTAACGGCTTCGTTGATCGTGATGTCGTCCGCGTGGTTCGAGATTGCGAAGACGGAAATTCGGCGCACGACGAACGTCGCGAGTCGAGCGATTGCATTTCGCGCAGCGGACGCCGCGCTCGAGGCGTGCGCCGATGCGCTGTCGAGCGGTACGGCGCCATTCGCCCCCGCGGGAGGCGATGCGACGACGGCACGCGAGCCGGATGGGTGGCGGCAACCGGGCGCGTTCGACGGCGGCGGCGCGTTCAGGCCATACGCCGGATGGCCGGGCGCGGCGCAGGCGCCGAGCTGCGTGATCGAAGCGTGGAAGCTGCCGGGTCGTCCCAACGCGCGCGCATACCTCGTGACCGCGCGTGGCGTGGGTGCGATGAAGGATACGGTCGAGTGGCTGCAACTGCAGGTTGCGATCGACAGCAGTCGCATCGAACGCCGTTGGCGCCGGGTTGTGGGACGGCCGGCATAGATGGAGAGGGAAGCGGTAATGAAGTATGTTGAACGCAGTTCGCATTTGCGCGGTTTCACGCTGATCGAAGTGATCGTCGCACTTGCGATCGTGGCCGTGCTGGCGGCGCTTGCGGTGCCGTCGTATCGCGGCCATGTCGAACGCGGGAACCGGTTGAGCGCGATTGCCGCGCTGTATCGCGCCGCGCAGTATGTCGACGCGTTCGGCGAGGGGGCGCCCGCCACATTGCCGGAAGAAATGAACCGGGTGCCCGATTCGGACAACGCCGTCTATGCGTTGCGGATCATGTTCGACGGCGCGCGTGGTGGTTATGCGCTGGAGGCGAGCCCGACCGCCAATGGTGCGATGCGGGACGACCGCTGCGGAGCCTATGTGCTGCACGCGGACGGCACGCGCGAGAATCGCGTGGCCGGAGCGAATGCTGCCGGCCGGGATATGCCGAACGCCGACGCTTGTTGGCGAACGGGTTAGGCGCGATTCGGCCCGAGGCTCGACCGATTGCGGCTACGCACGCCGATCGCGCGGCGCCGGCGCGTCGGATGGGGCGGATGAGTCGTCGCTGCTCTTCGCCTGCCTCCAGATCTGATACGCCTCCCACACCGCGAAGCCGACGGCACCCCATTTGAGTGCGGGGCGCGCGCTTGCCCGCAGCAGCGCCCGCATGGGCTTCGCCAGCACGACGGATGCGAGCGAGCTCAACAACGGATACTGGCTGACGAGCGCGCCGAGCGTCGCGTTCACGTTCCTCGCCGACTTGCCGAGCGAGCCGCCCGACACGCCGGGCACGAGGAACTTCAGCCACTTGAAATGCGTGACGGACTGGCGCAGCTCGGCGCCCGCCTGTGCGAGTTCCAGGCGCTCGACGTCGGAGCGCAGGATCAGCAGTTCCTTGCGTAGCGCGCGGTACTGGGCCGCGCTCATGTGCCGCTTCTGCGAAGCGGTGCGGAATCGTTGTTCCGGAGCGGAGTAACTCATGGCGCGTCGACGGGAGATTGGCGAGAAGAAGAAGGGCGCGGCGAGGAGCGCGGCCGCGCGTTCACGACTTGCCGCGGAACAGCTCGCGGTCCTTTTCCAGTTCGTTCAGCGTCGCCTCGAACACGACGGGCGCATTGCGTAGTCCCGAGCGCGCCTTCAGTCCGCAGAAGAGCGCGCCGAGCGCGTAGAGCGCGGTGATGACGGCGAGCGACTGCCAGCGGTAGGTGTCCCAGAACGCGATCGTGACGAGCACCGTGAGGCTGATGAGTGCCATCGTCGCGAGCATCATTGCGGCGAGTCCGAGGAAGAGCACGCCCATCAGGCGCTCCTTCTCCTCGGCGAGCTCGATGCCGACGAGTTCCAGCCGGGTCTGCAGGAGCGCGAACACGGAGCCGAGCAGGCGGCGCAGCGGTCCGTGCGCGGACTGATGCGATGAGGTTTCTGTCGTCATGGATGAAGCGCTTGCGCGCGGAGAACGGCCGGCGCCGCGACGGGCCGGAGCGCGTAATCCCGGCGGCGCGCCCGTGCGCGCCGCCGGGGCTGTCTCTCGCGTTGGCGCGCCGCGTTACTTGCGATTGATCAAGAGGCCGACCAGCACGCCGACGCCGGCCGCGATGCCGATCGACGTCCACGGATGCTCGTGCACGTAATCGTCGGTGGCGCGCGCCGCCTTCTTGCCTTTTTCGACCACGACCACCTGAACGTCGGCCGCCTTCTCCTTCGCCTGCTTCAGGCGCGTGAGCGCCTTCTCGCGCAGCTCGGTCGCACGGTCGCCCGTGCTGCTCGCGGCCTGCTTCAGCAGGTCTTCCGCGTCCGCGAGAACAGTTTTGATATCCGACATCAGTTTCTCCTTGTTGACTTCAGACATTGCGACTCCCTTCTTGCCGAGGCGGGTTGTCCTACGCACATCGTAGCGAAACCCGTGCCTGCGGGCGAGCGCGGCGGCTCAGCGTACAGGCGGCGCAAGATCGCGCTTGTGTAGCATGGTAAACGACTTGCAATGACAATAGAGAGCCGATCCGGAACGAAAAAGTTTCCGGGATTGTCAAACGCCTTTCGGCAAGAATGACGAAAAGGCATGAATATCTGACGGAATAATCGTTCGCGCCGGCCGCGGAATCCCTTAAGCTAAAAGCTTGCCCGTGCGCATCGTGCGCCGGGGCACCCAACCCATGCAAGTTCAAGGAGCTGCAACATGAGTCTACGTCTTGGCGACACCGCGCCGGATTTCGAGCAGGATTCGAGCCTCGGTCGCATCAAATTCCATGGATGGCTCGGCAACAGTTGGGGCGTCCTGTTCTCGCATCCGGCCGACTACACGCCCGTCTGCACGACGGAGCTCGGCCTGACCGCGAAGCTCAAGGGCGAATTCGAGAAGCGCAACGTGAAGGTGATTGCGCTGTCGGTCGACAGCGTCGAGTCGCACAAGGGCTGGATCGACGACATCAACGAGACCCAGGCGACGAGCGTCGGCTTCCCGATCATCGCCGACGGCGACCGCAAGGTTTCCGAGCTGTACGACATGATTCATCCGAACGCGAACGAGACGCTCACCGTGCGCTCGCTATTCGTGATCGACCCGAACAAGAAGGTGCGCCTCATCATCACCTACCCGGCAAGCACCGGCCGCAATTTCGACGAAGTGCTGCGCGTCATCGACTCGCTGCAATTGACCGACAACTACAAGGTCGCGACGCCCGGCAACTGGAAGGATGGCGACGACGTCGTGATCGTGCCGTCGCTGCAGGACCCGGAAGAGCTGAAGCAGCGCTTCCCGAAGGGCTTCAAGGCGGTGCGTCCGTACCTGCGCCTGACGCCGCAGCCGAACAAGTGAGCGGCGTGCGCGCCGCGCGTTTTCGCGGCGTGACTGTCATGTGACGAAAAAGCCCCGGCGAGCGTGCCGGGGCTTTTTCGTTTGCGGCGACACCGAAGCGATCCGGAGGCCCCGGCCGGCGCGTGGCTGCCGCGCAATGCGCGCGGGCCTCGGCGGCGCGGGCGTCGGCCAAAGCGCAAAGCGCAAAGCCGGCCCGGATCGCGTATGCGCGAGGCTCAGAAGAACGCCTGAATGCCCGTTTGCGCGCGGCCGAGAATCAGCGCGTGGATGTCGTGCGTGCCTTCGTACGTATTCACCACCTCGAGATTCACGAGATGGCGCGCGACGCCGAATTCGTCCGAGATGCCGTTGCCGCCCAGCATGTCGCGCGCGAGGCGGGCGATGTCGAGCGCCTTGCCGCACGAGTTGCGCTTCATGATCGACGTGATCTCGACGGCCGCCGTGCCTTCGTCCTTCATCCGGCCGAGCCGCAGCACCCCTTGCAGGCCGAGCGTGATTTCGGTCTGCATGTCGGCGAGCTTCTTCTGGATCAACTGGTTGGCGGCGAGCGGCCGGCCGAACTGCTTGCGATCGAGCACGTACTGGCGCGCGGTGTGCCAGCACGATTCGGCCGCGCCGAGTGCGCCCCATGCGATGCCGTAGCGCGCCGAGTTCAGGCACGTGAACGGGCCGCGCAGGCCCTTCACGCCCGGCAGGATGTTCTCTTCGGGCACGAACGCTTCATCGAGCACGATCTCGCCCGTGATCGACGCGCGCAGCCCCACCTTGCCGTGGATCGCGGGCGCCGACAGGCCCTTCCAGCCCTTCTCGAGAATGAATCCGCGAATTTCGTCGCGGCCGTCCTCGTCGAGCTTCGCCCAGACGACGAACACGTCGGCGATCGGCGAATTCGTGATCCACATCTTCGAGCCAGACAGCGAGTAGCCGCCCGGCACCTTCTTCGCGCGCGTGACCATGCCGCCCGGATCGGAGCCGTGGTTCGGCTCGGTCAGGCCGAAGCAGCCGATCCATTCGCCCGTGGCGAGCTTCGGCAGGTACTTTTCCTTCTGAGCGTCGGAGCCGAATTCGAAGATCGGCACCATCACGAGCGACGACTGCACCGACATCATCGACCGATAGCCCGAATCGACGCGCTCGACCTCGCGCGCGATCAGGCCGTAGCTCACATAGCCGAGACCGGGGCCGCCGTACTGTTCGGGGATCGTCGGGCCGAGAAGGCCGAGCTCGCCCATCTCGCGGAAGATCGCCGTATCGGTGGTTTCGTGGCGGAACGCCTGCGTCACGCGCGGCGCGAGCTTGTCCTGCGCGTAGGCGTTCGCGGCGTCGCGCACCATGCGCTCGTCGTCGCCGAGCTGCTGGGCAAGCAGCAGCGGATCGTCCCAATGAAAGGTTGCGGCAGCCATCTCGTCATCTCCTCACTTGACTATAGTTCCGCTGTGCGGAACAATGTTTTGCAAATTGAACCCAGTGTATCACCGCATGAATTTTTCGACCATCGATGCCGACACGCTCGACGAACGCAAGTTCGTCGTCGCCCTCGCGCGGGGGCTGGATCTGCTGCGTGCGTTCAGGCCCGGCGAAACGATGCTCGGCAACCGCGACTTCGCCGAGCGGACCGGGCTGCCGAAGGCGACCGTCAACCGGCTCGCGTACACGCTCACCGTGCTCGGCTATCTGCGCTACGACGACGCGCTCGGCAAGTACGCGCTCGACGCGGGCGTGCTGTCGCTCGGCTATGCGCTGCTCGCGGGCTCCGACACGCTCGCGCTCGCGCGGCCGCACATGCAGGCGCTCGCGCGCGAGATCGGCGCGGCGGTGTCGCTCGGCTGCCGCGACGGCCTCGACATGATCTACCTCGAGACGATCCGCAGCGAGACGGCGCTGACGCTCGGGCTCGCGTCGGGGTCGCGGCTGTCGATGCTGACGAGCTCGATGGGGCGCGCGTATCTCGCCGTGCAGCCGCCCGACGCGCGCGCCGCGCTCTTCGCCGAGCTGCGCAAGACGGCGGGGAAGGGGCGGGCGGGGGCGGCGCTCGTCGAGGCGGCGGAGCGCGCGGTGGGCGAATTCGCCGTCGACGGCTGCTGCTACTCGTTTCGCGATTGGCACGGGGACGTGAACGCGGTCGCGGTGCCGTTTCGCGAGCCGCGCGAAGGGCGCTGGCTGATTCTGAGCTGCAGCGGGCCGGCGTCGTCGATGAGCGAGGACGTGTTTCGCAACCGGGTCGGCCCGAAGCTGAAGGCGCTCGCGCGGCGGCTCGGGCAACTGGGCTGAGTCGCGCGCAGGCGCGCCGCCGCGCGCCGTCCGGCCGCGCGCTGGCGCATGATGTAATGCGGCATGGTCATTCGGCGCTGCGCATTCCAACGCTTGCTTTCCGCATTTCGACGCGCCGCCGCGCACTTCGATGCAACGCGACAGCCTGGCGCGATCGGTTGTATCGTAGACCCCGCTTTCTATCGCACCGTTCAGGTGCAACGTGAACAGGATGTCCGTGATGCCGGGCTCGGAATCGTTGGAAGGCGGGTGCGCGTGCGGCGCGATTCGTTACCGGATCGCCGGCGTGCCCGCCGACGCGGGTTTCTGCCATTGTCGGCTGTGCCAGCGGACGACGGGCGCCGCCGTGCTCGCATGGGCGACGGTGCCGATCGGCGCGTTCGAGTATGTGAAGGGCGCGCCGCGCGTGTTTGCGTCGAGCGCGTGGGGCGAGCGGCGCTTTTGCGCGCAGTGCGGCGCGCAGCTCGAATATCGGCGCTCGGATGCGCCCACGACGGTCGAGGTCAACTACGCGACGCTCGACGATCCGTCGGTGATTCGGCCGAAAGCGCACACGTGGTACGCGAGCCGTATTCCGGGGCTCGAAGTGGCGGGCGATCTGGCGGTGCGCGACGACGGCGACCATTGAGCCGGCGTTGCGCGGGCGTTGCCGAGCGATGGCGATGCAGACCCCAGGCATTGCGAAATGCGCGCGTCGCGACGCAAATGCGGCGCATGCGTCGCGCGCGTCGGGAAAGCCGACGCTTATGCTTCGCGCGGTCGGCAATCGCCTCGCCCCGATCGCGGCGGCCGATGCACCGATGCACCGATGCGCGGCCGCGACGCGACAATCACGGAGGTGTCATCGCGCGTGTCGGGAAACGCGAGGCGTGACCGGCGCCCGGCGGTGGCGGCGACCGCGTCGCCCCGATTCCTCGCACGCCGCCCGGCGCGGCATCGCGCCGCGCAATCTTGCCCGCGGCGTGCTCGTTCCGCGCGGCGCACGGCGCGCCGTACGCGGCCGCCTCCGTCAGACCGCGGCCGGCTGCGAGAACACCGGCCCTTGCACGAGCCGCACGTCGTACTGACGCAGCAGCTCGAACTGCGTTTCGTCGACGACGTGATCGAAGATGAGCGGAATGCGCACGCGCTGCGCATAGCCGACGAGCGCCTTCACCATCCCTTCGCGCAGCGCGATCGCCGCATCCATCTTGATGTAGTCCGGCCGCGCCATGTCCGACTCGACGGCGAGGATGCGCCCCGGATCGGGCAGCTTGTCGGCGACCTTGAAGCCGTAGTGCTGATAACTCTTCGTCAGATAGCCGAGGAACGTCTTGTGCGCGACGGCCGCGGCCGGCAGCTCGATCACGACGCGCTCGGGCGGCAGCCCGAACCCCTTGAGCACCGTCGAGAAGTGCTTGCCGTGGTCGTACTTGACGCTCTTCAACAGCCGCTCGTGCACGCGCAGGAACAGCAGCCCGTGCCGCTGCGCGCCGAAGAAGTTGATCGCGTGCAGGCTGCGCGCGAGCCGGTCGAGCGCGACGAGCTCCTGATCGTCGGCGACGGCGTCGATCGGATCGAACGGCGCGCCGCCCAGGTACGTGACCGCCTGGAAACCCAGTTCGTCGCCGTAGCGCTCGATCGCGTCGGTGAGCGACGTCGATTGCGGCGCACCCGGCATCGACACGTCGTAGATCGGCTCGTAGACGCTCGCCAGCCTCAGGTCGCGAAGGTGCGCGTACGCGCTTTGCGCGCCGTCCTCGAGCGCGAGGTGGTCGCACAGGAACGGCAGCTTGCCCGCGCGGGCGACGAGCTCGGGAATGGTGGGCGGAACCATGGACTCCGGAAGGAAGAAAGGCGGCCGAAACGGCCGCCGCATACGAACGATAGTAGCAGCGCCGCGCGTGATTGGCTGCGTGAATTGCTCATATCGATATCGGTTCCGCGCTGGCGGTTAGGGTATACATTGATTTCACTAATCGTAATTGGTTTTACTATTCGTAAATCGCAATATTGACGCAGATCAAGCATTCGAACGCGCGGCTTGTCCGACAAAAGCGGCGCATCCCTCAATACGGAGCAAGGAGCGACAGATGGCGGGTGACAAGAAATTTGCATCGCAGGCGGACCTGACCGAGAAGCAGGTGACGTTCGAGCGCCTGTCCGAGCATGCGTACGCGTATACGGCGCAAGGCGATCCGAACACGGGGATCATCATCGGCGACGACGCGGTGCTCGTCGCCGACACGCAGGCGACGCCCGTAATGGCCGAGGACGTAATCCGCCGAATCCGCGAAGTCACCGACAAGCCGATCAAGTACGTGCTGCTCACGCACTATCACGCGGTGCGCGTGCTGGGCGCATCCGCGTACGGCGCCGACCACGTGATCGCGAGCCAGGACACGTACGAGCTCATCGTCGAGCGCGGCGCGGCCGACATGAAGAGCGAGATCGAGCGCTTTCCGCGCCTGTTCCGCTCGGTCGAATCGGTGCCCGGCCTCACGTGGCCGACGCTCACGTTCAAGGGCGAGATGACGCTCCGGCTCGGCAAGCTCGAAGTGAAGATCATGCAGCTCGGGCGCGGGCACACGAAGGGCGACACGGTCGTCTGGCTGCCGCAGGAGAAGGTGCTGCTGTCGGGCGACCTCGTCGAGTACGGCGCGACGCCGTACGCGGGCGACGCGTACTTCCAGGACTGGCCGGCGACGCTCGACGCGATCGCGGCGCTCGAGCCCGAGAAGCTCGTGCCGGGCCGCGGCGCGGCGCTGAAGACGCGCGAGGAAGTCGCGGACGGGCTCGCCGGCACGCGCGCGTTCGTGAGCGAGCTGTACGCGAAGGTGAAGTCGGGCGCGGCGTCGGGCAAGGACCTGAACGCGATCTACAAGGAAACGTACGCGGCGCTCAAGCCGAAGTTCGGCGACTGGGTGATTTTCGATCACTGCATGCCGTTCGACGTGACGCGCGCGTTCGACGAGGCCACGCAGCATCCGGACCCGCGGATCTGGACGGCCGAGCGCGACAAGGAAATGTGGCACACCCTCGAAGGCTGAGCGTGGCGGGCGGCATCATGACCATCGATTATCAGACGCTGAAGTTCGACTATCGCCCGCGCGCGGCCGGTGCGGACGAAGGCGAGCCGCATCCGGCCGTCGTCGTCGGCGCGGGGCCCGTCGGGCTCGCGGCCGCGATCGATCTCGCGCAGCAGGGCGTGCCCGTCGTGCTGCTCGACGACGACGACACGCTGTCGAGCGGCTCGCGCGCGATCTGCTTCGCGAAGCGCACGCTCGAGATCTTCGATCGCCTCGGCTGCGGCGAGCGGGTCGCGCAGAAGGGCGTGGGCTGGCACGTCGGCAAGGTGTTCCTGCAGGACGAGCTGATCTACGCGTTCGATCTGCTGCCGGAAGTGGGGCACGCGCGGCCCGCGTTCGTCAATCTGCAGCAGTACTACGTCGAAGGCTATCTGGCCGAGCGCGCGCTCGAGCTGCCGAACCTCGACCTGCGCTGGAAGAGCCGCGTGACGGGCATCCGGCAGACGCCCGATCACGCGGAGCTCGACGTCGACACGCCGGACGGGCCGTACACGCTGCGCGCGCGCTACGTGATCGCGGCCGACGGCTCGAAGAGCCCGCTGCGTGCGATGATGGGCCTCGACAGCCGCGGCCGCACGTTCAAGGACCGCTTCCTGATCGCCGACGTGAAGATGAGCGCGCCGTTTCCGGCCGAGCGCTGGTTCTGGTTCGATCCGCCGTTCCATCGCAATCAGTCGGTGCTGCTGCACCGGCAGCCGGACGATGTGTGGCGCATCGATTTTCAGCTCGGCTGGGACGCCGATCCCGTCGCCGAGAAGGCGCCGGAGCGCGTGATTCCGCGCGTGCGCGCGCTGCTCGGGCCGAACGTCGAGTTCGAGCTCGAATGGGTGAGCGTCTACACGTTCCGCTGCCAGCGGATGGACAGCTTCCGCCACGGCCGCGTGCTGTTCGCGGGCGATTCCGCGCACGGCGTGTCGCCGTTCGGCGCGCGCGGCGCGAACAGCGGCGTGCAGGACGCCGACAACCTCGCATGGAAGCTGAAGCTCGTGCTCGACGGCCGCGCGCCGGATCGCCTGCTCGACACGTATGCGCGCGAGCGCGAATTCGCGGCCGACGAGAATATCCGCAATTCGACGCGCTCGACCGATTTCATCACGCCGAAGAGCCCGATCTCGCGCGTGTTCCGCGACGCGACGCTCAAGCTCGCGCGCGACTGCGAATTCGCGCGCAAGCTCGTCAACAGCGGCCGGCTGTCGGTGCCCGCCGTGCTCGCCGACTCGCGGCTCAACACACCCGATCAGGCGGGCGACACGTTCGAGCGCGCGCCGGTTCCGGGCGCTGTCGCGCCGGATGCGCCCGTGCTCGCGGACGGCGAGCCCGGCTGGCTGCTGCAGCATCTGAAAGGCGGCTTCGTCGGCCTGCTGTTCGGCTCGATCGGCGACGCGCCCGCGCTCGTCGACGCGACGCGCGGCCACGCGCTGCCCGTCGCGCCCGTGCTCGTCGTGCCGAAGGGCGGCGCGCGCGCGGTGGCGGGCGTCGACGTGATCGAGGACAGCGAAGGGCTCGCCGCGCAGCGCTACGACGCGCATCCCGGCACGTTCTATCTGCTGCGCCCGGACCAGCACGTGTGCGCGCGCTTTCGCACGGCGGACGCGGGCGCGGTGCGCGCGGCGCTCGCCCGCGCGATCTGCAACGCGTGACCGAACCAGCTACCGACCGAGACCAGGAGACACACGATGCACCTCGACACCCGCTTGCGTCTATCCGATCCGGACGCGTTCTACGAGGCGCTGATCGACATGCACCGCGACCTGCCCGACAGCGAGAGCCAGATCGTCAACGCGAAGCTGATCCTGCTGCTCGCGAACCAGGTCGGCGATCTCGACGTGCTGCGCGAGGCGATGGCGCTCGCGCGCAGCGGCGCGGCCACGCTCGACGGCGCGCCCGGCGCGCCGGCGCTGCAATGACGGCGGCGGCCGGCGCGCGCGTGCTCGAAATCGAGCGCGTGATCGACGACATGCATCGGCCCGCGTTTCACGCGATGCTGCTCGCGCTCTGCGGGCTGTGTCTCGTGATCGACGGCTTCGATGCGCAGGCGATGGGCTACGTCGCGCCGAGCGTGATCGCCGAGTGGGGCGTGAAGAAGCAGGCGCTCGGGCCCGTCTTCAGCGCGAGCCTGTTCGGCATGCTGCTCGGCGCGCTCGGCCTGTCGGTGCTCGCCGATCGCATCGGCCGGCGGCCGGTGCTGATCGGCGCGACGCTGTTCTTCGCGCTTACGATGCTCGCGACGCCGTTCGCGACGTCGATCCCGATGCTGATCGCGCTGCGCTTCGTGACGGGCCTCGGGCTCGGCTGCATCATGCCGAATGCGATGGCGCTCGTCGGCGAATGCAGCCCGGGCGTGCACCGCGTGAAGCGGATGATGATCGTGTCGTGCGGCTTCACGGCCGGCGCGGCGCTGGGCGGCTTCGTCAGCGCCGCGCTGATTCCGGCGTTCGGCTGGCGCGCGGTGTTCTTCGTCGGCGGCGCGGTGCCGCTCGCGCTTGCGGCCGCGATGGCCGCTCGCCTGCCGGAATCGCCGCAACTGCTCGTGCTGCGGGGCCGGCACGAAGCGGCGCGCGCGTGGCTCGCGAGGTTCGCGCCGCAACTCGCCGTGCCGCCCGACACGCGGCTCGTCGTGCGCGAGGCGGCGCCGAAGGGCGCGCCCGTTGCCGAACTGTTCCGCGCGGGGCGCGCGGGCGTCACGCTGTTGCTGTGGGCGATCAACTTCATGAACCTGATCGACCTGTATTTCCTGTCGAACTGGCTGCCGACCGTGATGCGCGACGCGGGCTACGCAAGCGGCACGGCCGTCATCGTCGGCACGGTGCTGCAGACGGGCGGCGTGATCGGCACGCTGTCGCTCGGCTGGTTCATCGAACGGCACGGCTTCATGCGCGTGCTGTTCGCGTGCTTCGCGTGCGCGACGATCGCGGTCGGCATGATCGGCTCGGTCGCGCATGCGTTCGTCTGGCTGCTCGCAGCCGTGTTCGTCGGCGGCTTTTGCGTCGTCGGCGGACAGCCCGCGGTCAACGCGCTCGCGGGCCATTATTACCCGACGTCGCTGCGCTCGACGGGCATCGGCTGGAGTCTCGGCGTGGGCCGCGCCGGCTCCGTGCTCGGGCCGCTCGTCGGCGGGCAACTGATCGCGCTCGGCTGGTCGAACGACGCGCTGTTCCACGCGGCGGCCGTGCCGGTGCTGTGCTCGGCCGTCCTCGTGATCGGCCTCGCGAGCGTGACGCGGCGGCGCGGCGCGGCCGCGCCGAACGTCGCTTGAATGGAGAGAACGACAATCATGACACTGGATTTATCGAAACCGGGCGAAGCCGGCTACCAGAGCGGCTTCGCGAACGAATTCGCGACCGAGGCGCTGCCGGGCGCGCTGCCGCACGCGCGCAACTCGCCGCAGCGCGCGCCGTACGGGCTTTATGCGGAGCAGTTGTCCGGCACCGCGTTCACCGCGCCGCGCGGTCACAACCGCCGGTCGTGGCTGTACCGAATCCGGCCCGCCGCCGTGCATCGGCCGTTCGAGCTCGTGTCCGGCGAGCGCCGGATCGTCGCCGACTTCGGCGATTCGGACGACGTGCCGCCGACTCCGCCGAACCAGTTGCGCTGGGACCCGCTGCCGATGCCCGCGCAGTCGACCGATTTCGTCGACGGCTGGGTGACGATGGCGGGCAACGGCTCGGCCGCCGCGATGAGCGGCTGCGCGATCCACCTGTACGCGGCGAACCGCTCGATGCGCGAGCGCTTCTTTTACAGCGCGGACGGCGAGCTCTTGATCGTGCCGCAGGAAGGGCGGCTTTTCATCATGACGGAGCTCGGCCGCCTCGACGTCGAGCCGTTCGAGATCGCGGTGATTCCGCGCGGCGTGCGCTTTGCGGTCGCGCTGCCGGATGGGCACGCGCGCGGCTATGTTTGCGAGAACTTCGGCGCGCTGCTGCGGCTGCCGGACCTCGGGCCGATCGGCTCGAACGGGCTGGCGAATCCGCGTGACTTTCTCGCGCCGAGAGCGTCGTACGAAGACCGCGAAGGCGCGTTCGAACTCGTCGCGAAGCTCAACGGCCGGCTCTGGCGCGCGGACATCGATCATTCGCCGTTCGACGTCGTCGCGTGGCACGGCAACTACGCGCCGTACAAGTACGATCTGCGTCACTTCAACACGATCGGCTCGATCAGCTACGACCATCCCGATCCGTCGATCTTCCTCGTGCTGCAGTCGCAAAGCGACACGCCGGGCGTCGATGCGATCGACTTCGTGATCTTCCCGCCGCGCTGGCTCGCGGCCGAGGACACGTTCCGCCCGCCGTGGTTCCACCGCAACGTCGCGAGCGAATTCATGGGGCTCGTGCACGGCGCGTACGACGCGAAGGCGGAAGGCTTCGTGCCGGGCGGCGCGAGCCTGCACAACTGCATGTCGGGCCACGGGCCGGATGCGGACACGTTCGAGAAGGCGTCGGCGATCGACACGTCGAAGCCGAACAAGGTCGGCGATACGATGGCGTTCATGTTCGAGACCCGCACGCTGATTCGCCCGACGCGCTTCGCTCTCGACACCGCGCAACTGCAGGCGAATTACTTCGAATGCTGGCAAGGCCTCAAGAAGCACTTCAATCCGGAGCAACGATGAGCGCTACCCCCGACGAACTGCGCGCGAGCCTCGATCCTTCGCGCAAGAGCTGGCTCGACGCGGCGAACGACGCCGCGTGCGATTTTCCGATCCAGAACCTGCCGTTCGGCATCTTCAGCGATGCGCGCCATCCGGAGAAGCGCGCGGGCGTCGCGCTCGGCGATGCGATCGTCGATCTCGCCGAGCTCGCGCGCGCGGGCCTGTTGACGGTGGAGGGCGGGGCGGCCGTGTTCGAGCGGCCGGCGCTCAACGATTTCATCGCGCTCGGCCGCGATGCGTGGCGCAGCGTGCGCGTCCAGCTGAGCGCCCTTTTCGAGTGCGGCTGCGCGCGGCTGCGCGACGACGCTGCGTTGCGCGCGCGCGCGCTCGTCGCGCAGCGCGACGCGACCCTCCATCTGCCCGTCGACATTCCCGGCTACACCGATTTTTATTCGTCGAAGGAACACGCGACGAACGTCGGCTCGATGTTTCGCGATCCGAAGAACGCGCTGTTGCCGAACTGGTCCGAGATGCCGATCGGCTACAACGGCCGCGCGTCGTCGGTCGTCGTGAGCGGTACGCCGGTGCGCCGGCCGAACGGGCAACTGAAGCTGCCGGACAGCGACCGCCCGGTGTTCGGCGCGTGCCGCAAGCTCGATATCGAGCTCGAGACGGGCTTCATCGTCGGCCGCGGCAGCGCGCTCGGCGAGCCGATCGCGTGCGAGGACGCGGAGTCGCACATTTTCGGCGTGGTGCTCCTGAACGACTGGAGCGCGCGCGACATCCAGCAATGGGAATACGTGCCGCTCGGGCCGTTCAACGCGAAGACGTTCGCGACGTCGATCTCGCCGTGGATCGTCACGCTCGACGCGCTCGAGCCGTTCCGCACCGAGCAGCCGAAGCAGGCGCCGGAGCCGCTCGCGTATCTGCGCCACGGCGGCGAGCATGCGTTCGACGTCGAACTCGAAGTGCGGCTGAAGCCGGAAGGCGCGGCCGGCGCGACGACGATCTCGCGCACGAACTTCAAGCACATGTACTGGACGATGGCGCAGCAGCTCGCGCATCACACGGTGTCGGGCTGCAACACGCGGGTCGGCGACCTGATGGGCTCGGGCACGATCAGCGGGCCGACGAAGGATTCGTTCGGCAGCCTGCTCGAGCTGACGTGGAACGGCAAGGAGCCCGTCGCGCTCGCGAGCGGCGGCGTGCGCGCGTTCATCGAGGACGGCGACGAGCTGACGCTCGCCGGCTGGTGCCAGGGCGACGGGTATCGCGTCGGCTTCGGGACGTGCGTCGGGAAGATTCTGCCGGCGTCGAAGGGGTGACAGCGTAGTGAGGGGAGACGGTCGTGCCGCCCGGCGAGCAGTGTCGCGGGGCGGGCTGTGCGAGCGGTCGAATCGGGCGCTTGCGGCTTCGGTGCTGCAAGCGCCCGTGTCGTTTGGGCGGGTGCGTCGGGGCGGTCCGGTGTCCGGGCGGAGGGGGCGTTGCAACGCGGTGGCGGGATGTCGTTTGCTGCGTCATGCGCGGCGCTTCATGCGTCGTATGCTTCGAATTTCGAATTTCGAATTTCGAATTTCGAACCTCGAACCTCGAACCTCGAACCTCGAACCTCGAAGCCAGAAGCCAGAAGCCAGAAGCCAGAAGCCAGAAGCCAGAAGCCAGAAGCCAGAAGCCAAGAGCTCGATGTCGGAAATTGCAAATTCCGAAGTTGGAGCTTGGCACAAGGTATTCTGCACCGTGCGTTGCTCGGCTCGGCTCGGCATTCAGCATTCAGCATTCAGCATTCAGCATTCAGCATTCAGCATTCAGCATTCAGCATTCAGCATTCAGCATTCGAACGCCGGAAGCGAGAAGTTTCAAACCGCGCAAGACATTGCCAAATCCCGAGCGACCATGCGCACTCGTCCATTCTTTCGCTGACGACAGCGGACTCGCGGCCGCGAACGTCCGCAGTTCCGATTTGCGTCACCGCTCCTGCCGAGCCGCGTGCATCGGCAACGTTCGTCGCTCCCAAAGCGCGGCGACGATAAACGCGAGCGCCGACACGATCAGCACGCCGACCAGCGCATCGCCGCCGAGCTGCTCCATCAGCGCGCCGGCGACGAGCGGTCCGCCGAAGCTCGCCGCGCTCCACGACGCGGACACGAGCGAGCTCGCCGTCACGAGCGCCGAGCCGCGGAAGCGCTCGCCGCACGCGACGAGCGACAGCGTGTAGACGCTGCCCGCCGCCGCGCCGAGCACGAAGAGGAGCGGCCAGCAGAGCCACGGCGTCGCGACGACGACGGGCAACAGCGGCAGCAGCGCGAGCACGACGCAACCCGCGCCGATATGCACGCGCTCTCGGCCGAGCTTGTCGGCGAGCCAGCCGATCGGGAATTGCATCGCGGTGTCGCCGAACAGCAGGATCGCCGCGAGCAGCACGGCCGTTCCGCTCGCGACGCCGCGCTCCATCGCGAAGAGCGGCAGCAGCGAGAGGGCGAGCGTGTCGAACAGCGCGAAAAACGCGGTGCCGATGACGAGCGCGGGCATCTTCGGCATCACGCGCGTCCAGCGGTCGTGCGCCTCGTGATGCGGCTCGTCGCCGACAGGCGTCTTGCGGATCGACGCGAGCGACGGCAAGGCGAGCAGGAAAAGCGCGCCGCTCAGCGCGAAACGCACGTTCGTCATCCCGGCGATCTGGCTGACGAGCACGGGGCCCGCCATCTGGAACAGCGTGAAATTCGTCGCGTAGATCGCGACGACGCGCCCGCGCGTCGCATCGTCGGCGAGCTGGTTGACCCACGCTTCGCCGATCGTGAAGAGCAGCATCAACGCGGCGCCGCAGACGACGCGCAGCACGCCCCAGACGGCGAGGCTCGACGTGAACTGCATCAGGATGGTCGCCGCGGCGAGCATGAGCACCGACGCGACGATCACTTGCCGTCCGCCGAAGCGCTTCGTGATCGCCGACACGAACGGCACGACGACGAGGCCGCCGCCCGCCTGCGCGGCGGTCAGCATGCCGACGATGTTGGTGCCGTGGCCCGCCTCGGTGAGCGCGAGCGCGGTGAGGGGGAGGGTGGCGCCCGTGCCGAGGCCGACGACGGCGACGCTGAGAATGAGCGCGAGAAAATCGCGGGTGAGGATCGTTTTCATGACGGCCGTGATGCTACACCGGGGAGCGGAATCGCTCCATCGAGATGCGTGCCGCGCGACGCGGCGACGCCGATGCCGATGCCGATGCCGATGCCGATGCCGGGGCTGCGCGGAGGCGGAGCGTGCGTGGTGGAGGCAGCCGGGCTCGATGCTGCGCCGGCCGTGTGTCGCGCGGTCGTATGGACGGACGGCGGCGCCTGCCCGATTCACGCATGCCGTACCGGGCCGATGATCGCACGCGACGCGCGGCATTCTCGGCATATGCGAAAAAGCGCAAATGTCCGACGCGCGGCGGCGCGGTGCGAGTCGCGCACGCCGGCCGACCGGCATTCGAATGCGCGGAGCCCAACCGGGAGCCGCGCGTGATACGAGACTTCGGCGAAAAGCGGGATGCTCGCTGCGCGGCGGCGCGGTGCGAGTCGCGCACGCCAGCCGACCGGCATTCGAATGCGCGGAGCCCAACCTAGGCCGCGTGTGATACGAGACTTCGGCGAAAAGCGGAAATGCCCGATGCTTGACGGCGCGACGCGATTCGCGCCTTTCGATGCGTCGACGTTCGCTTGCGCGGCGAGCCAATCGCCCAAGCCGGACCGGCGCGCCGCGCATGCGATCACGTCGCGCGGCCGACGGCCACGTCGATCGGCAGCGCGCCGTTCGTCGAGCGCGATTCAACGGGGCGATCGATCCGTTGCCGGCGGCGCATCATCCGGCCTGCCGCGCGCCGTTCGTCACACGACCGGCGCGCGGGCGCGCCGCGCAGCGAATCGCTGCCTCGCGCGCTCCGCGCATCAGGCGCATTCGGCCGGCCCCGGCACCGCGCGCCGTTCGAGCGACGCCGACCACAGCGTGAGCGCGAGCGCCGCCATCGCGAGCACGGCGCCCGCCCACGGCAGCTTCGCGAGCGGCACGCCCGCGTGGATCGCGGTGCCGCCGAGCCACGCGCCGAGCGCGTTGCCGAGATTGAACGCGCCCTGGTTGAGCGTCGACGCGAGATTCGGCGCGTGGCTCGCGCGGTCGACGATCAGGATCTGCAGCGGCGGCACGATCGCGAACGCGAGCACGCCCCACGCGAAGATCGTCACGAGCGCGGGCAGTGGCGTACGCATCGTGCCCGCGAACGCGGCGAGCACGACGCCGATCGCCGCGAGCGTCGCGACGAGCGACGGCATCCGCCGCCAGTCGGCGAGCTTGCCGCCGACGGTGCCGCCGACCGTCAGGCCGAGGCCGAAGAGCAGCAGCACGAGCGTGACGTCGTGCGGCGTGAAGCCCGTCACGTCCTCGAGGATCGGCGTGATGTACGTGAACACGGTGAAGAGGCTCGCCGACGCGAGCACGCTGATGCCGAGCACCATCAGCACCTGCGGATTGCGCAGCACGCCGAATTCGCGCGCGATGCCGGCGGCGGGCATCGCGAGGCGCTTCGGCACGCAGACGGCGAGCGCTGCTGCCGCGAGCGCGCCGATGCCGGTGACGGCCCAGAACGTCGCGCGCCAGCCGAACGCCTGGCCGAGCGCGGTGCCGAGCGGCACGCCGAGCACGTTCGCGAGCGTGAGGCCGGTGAACATCAGCGCGATCGCCTGCGCGCGCTTGTTCGGCGCGACGAGGCTGCTCGCCACGACCGAGCCGATGCCGAAGAACGCGCCGTGGCAGAACGCGGTGACGACGCGCGCGATCATCAGCGCCGTGTAGCCGGGCGCGATCGCGCAAAACAGGTTGCCGACGATGAACACGCCGATGAGCGAAAGCAGCGCCGCCTTGCGCGGCATCTTCGCGGTGACGACGGCGAGAATCGGCGCGCCGATCGTCACGCCGAGCGCGTAGCCGGACACGAGCATGCCCGCCGCCGGAATCGACACGCCTAGGTCGCGCGCGACGTTCGGCAGGAGGCCCATGATGACGAACTCGGTGGTACCGATACCAAACGCGGCAACGGCAAGGGCGAAGAGGGGCAGCGGCATGGACGACTCGCGGGAGGGCCGCCGCCTCCGGCGCCGCGGGATGCGGCGCGCCGATGGAAGCGAGCGGGACAGCCGCGATTTTATCTCAGGGAAAACCCCTGTGTTTAGGGCCTGATCAGGTGTTGCGCGCAGGCGTCGGCGCGGTGTCCCAGCCGTTCTCGTACAGGCATTCCTCGAGCGGCATCCGCGTGGCCCACCGCTCTTCCTCGAGCATCGGCTTCGCGTAGAACGCGTCGACGTGGCCGAGGCATAGCACGGCGATCGGCTTCGCGCCGTCGGGCATCGCGAGCAGCCGGCGTAGCGCGTCGACGTCGAAGAGCGACACCCAGCCCATCCCGAGCCCCTCGGCGCGCGCGGCGAGCCACATGTTCTGGATCGCGCAAGCGGCCGACGCGAGATCCATCTCCGGCAGCGTGCGGCGGCCGAACACGTGCCGCTCGCGCCCGTCGGCGAGCGCGGCGACGAGGAGCTCGCCGCATTCGCGCACGCCTTCGACCTTCAGCCGCATGAATTCGTCGTGCCGCTCGCCGAGCGCGTCGGCGGTCGCGCGGCGCTCGGCGTCGACGAGTGCGTGAATGCGCTCGCGAAGCGCGGGGTCGGTCACGCGGATGAAGCGCCACGGCTGCATGAAGCCGACGCTCGGCGCGTGATGCGCGGCGCGCAGCAGGCGCGCGAGAACGGCGGGATCGACCGGGGCGGACGTGAAATGGCGCATGTCGCGCCGCTCGAAGATCGCCCGGTAGACGGCGGCGATCGCGGGTTCGTCGAAACGCATGGTGAACTGGCGAAACGGGTGGAGGCGAAGAATCGCCGCAACGATAGCAGACTCGCGCGGCGCGCCAATAAGGGGTTTAGCCGACGGGGCCCGACCCGCCGAATCGGCGTGCCGGAGCACGACGCAAGGTCCGCGGCCCACGGCGTGAGGCGCAAGGCCCAAGGCGCAAGGCCCAAGGCCCAAGATCCAAGGCCCATACGGCCTACGCCGCACTGCCCACGGCGCGTCCGCCCCCGCTCGCCGTCAGCCCTGCTGCACCGCGTCGACGACGTTTCGCGGCGCGCCGTCCTGCCATGCGCGGATGTTCGACAGCGTCGTATGCGCGATCTCCGCGAGCGCCTCGCGCGTGAAGAACGCCTGGTGCGACGTGACGATCACGTTCGGGAACGTGAGCAGCCGCGCGAGCACGTCGTCCTGCAGCGGGCGATCCGAATGGTCTTCGAAGAAGAGCCCGCTTTCCTCCTCGTAGACGTCGAGCCCGAGATGCCCGAGCTGGCCCGTCTTCAGCGCGTCGATCAGCGCCTGCGTGTCGACGAGGCCGCCGCGGCTCGTGTTGATCAGCATCGCGCCCGGCTTCATCCGGGCGAGCGCGCCGGCGTCGATCAGGTGATGGGTGGCGGGCATCAGCGGGCAGTGCAGGCTCACGATGTCCGATTCGGCGAGCAACTGCTCGAGCGGCACGTAGCGCACGCCGAGCGCGATCAGCGCGTCGTCGTGCGGCGGCAGCGAATGCGCGAGCACGCGCATTCCGAAGCCCGCCACGATCCGCGCGAACACGCTGCCGATAAGGCCCGTGCCGATTACGCCGACCGTCTTGCCGAAGAGATCGAAGCCGAGCAGCCCGTTCAGCGAGAAGTCGCCTTCGCGGGTGCGCGCGACGGCGCGCGGCAGGCGGCGGTTGAGCGCGAGGATCAGCGCGACCGCGTGCTCGGCGACCGCATGCGGCGAGTAGGCGGGCACGCGCACGACGATGAGCCCGAGCCGGGCCGCCGCCGCGAGGTCGACATGGTTGAAGCCCGCCGAGCGCAGCGCGATGAGGCGCGTGCCGCCCGCGGCGAGCGCCTCGAGCACGGCGGCGTCGAGGGTGTCGTTGACGAACGGGCAGACGACCTCGTAGCCGCGCGCGAGGATCGCCGTCTCCGCGTCGAGATGGGAAGGCTGGAAATGCAGCCGGTAGCCGAACGACTGGTTGGCGGCATCGAACGAATCGTGGTCGTACTGCCGGCTGCTGAAAAGAATCACGCGCACGCTTTGCCTCCGGTAAAGGGTGCGCATTAGTTTACTTCAGCCGAGCGTCACTGGAGCCCCGTGACGACGTCGGGGCGCTTCGCCGTGCCGGCCTCGCGCATGAAGTAGTGGCCGTTCGTCTCGGTCTTCTGGCCGCCGAGGTGGTACAGCGCGTGCTCGACGAAGCTGCGGGTGCGCGCCGGCAGGAACTGGCGGTTCGGATAGACGATCGACAGCTGCGTGTCGGGATCGTCGATCCGGTAGTCGCCGAGAATCCGCACGAGCTCGCCGCTTTCCAGCGCGTCGGCGATGTAGCTTTCCGGCAGCACCGAGATGCCGGTGCCGGCGAGCGTCGCCGCGCGCACCATCGATGCGCTGTTGACCGTGTAGACGGGCTGCAGCGACACGACGTGCGTGAAATGGTCCGGATCGACGAAGCGCCAGGTCGACGAGTGCTGGTCGGCCGGCAGCGCGATGCACGCATGGCGGACGAGATCGTCGGGCCGGTGCGGCGCGCCGTGCCGTTCGATGTATGAAGGCGCGGCGCACAGCGCGAGCGTGTTCGGCATCAGCGGATGGCCGATCAGCGCCGGGTTGCCGTCGAGGCGGCCGCCCGTGACGAGGCCGGCGTCGTAGCCGGCTTCGATCACGTCGAGCGGCCCTTCGGTCAGCGTCAGCTGCACGCGGACCTTCGGGTACTGACGCCGGTAGCTGTCGACGAGGGGCGTGACCCGGCCGGGCGACAGCAACCCGGACACGGCGACGCGCAACGTGCCGACGGGCTCATGAACCGCCCGCTCGACGGATGCCTCGAGCTGATCGAACTCCTCGAGCAGCGCCCGGCAGCCGTCGAGGTAGCGGATGCCCGCTTCCGTCAGCGACAGATTGCGCGTCGTGCGATGGATGAGGCGCGTGTTCAGATGTGTCTCGAGCATCGCGATCGAACGCGTGACGAGCGCATTCGATACGCCGAGTTTCCGCGCCGCTCGCCGGAAGCTCTGCAGTTCTGCAACACATACGAAAACACGCATGGTCTGGATTTGGTTCATAGCTTTCGTTGGCCCATTAAATGATTATGTTGTGTTTTTCGCCTTCGATCATGGCAAGCCGCCGGCTGTCGGATCAGCACAGAACTTGTCTTAAATATCGAATCATCGAAGGCTGGGCAAATTGTTCAATAAGCTGAGTGCATCAGTCAACTAAATAATTATTTCATCTCGAATGTAATAAATCGGTCGTTGGGATCGGCGATCCCTATTTGCGGGGTGTGAACCGATTCCGAGATTTGCGCCGATGATATTCGACGAATGCGACAGTTTTAATCCCTGCGAGGCGTCCGCGCGGCGCGGCCGGCGCGGTACCGTTTCCAGTACGGTACTCCGCTGGTTCGGAGTGCGCAGCGCCGTGCGGCGCACGCCGTTCGAGCATTTTTCCGGGGATTTTTGTGAGCGGATTGCAATGCGGTCTAAGGTTCTTTTCCGGCGCGGAACAAATAAATTTGCTGCATCGCATCGAATGGTTAATGCAAGCTTTTTCGAAAAGCTTGACGGTTCGGGTTGCAAAAAATGATTTTTCGATTTAGTGGGAGGCGGATTTGATGACGATTTGGCCTATTCGGACGGCGCGGGTGGGAATTTTCCGGGGGCGTCGCGCGAGAAAAGCGCCGGCGGCCGAATAAGAAGAAAGGCGGGCCGCGGCGGGCGTCAAGTGCTGATGCGTCGCAGGCGGGCCGTCGACGACCGCGGGCGACGGCGGGCGCGGCGAGCGGCGAACCCGGTTCGCCGCGCCCCCGGGGCGGCCGCGGCCGGCTCGCGGCAACGCAGGTGCGCGGGCGAAGCGGGCCGGCAGGATGCGTCGCCGCGCTGCCCGCCGCCGCCGTCGCGCCCATCCGAAGCTCGCGTCGATCAAAACACTTGCGTATTGCAACGGTTCGCGGAATGATCGATCGATCACCGTATTCTCAACCCGTTGTTCCGCTCAGCTCATGTCCACGACCGATCATTCGCCGATTCCCTGTCCCGTCGTCGTCCCGCTCGACGCGATTCTGCCCGAAGAACCGCTCCTCATGATGGGCGCGGGCCCCGTGCCGATCCCGGCGGCGGTGGCGAAGGCGAACACGATCGTGATCAATCACCTGGGCGCGACGATGGCGAAGATCATCGAGCAGGTGAAGGAAATGGCCCGCTACGTGTTCCAGACGCGCACGAAGTGGGTGCTGGGCGTCGCGGGCCCCGGTTCCGCGGCGATGGAGATGGCGATCTCGAATCTCGCGTGGCCCGGCACCCGGGTGCTGTCGGTCAAGAACGGCTTCTTCAGCGCGCGGATGGCCGAGATGGCGACGCGCGTCGGCGCGAGCGTCGCGTCGATCGACGTGCCAGATCGCGCCGTGGCGAGCCTCGACGAGATCGCCGACGCGATCGCGCGCGAGCGCCCGGAGATCGTCACGATCGTCCACGGCGAGACGTCGAACACGGTGTGGAACCGCCATCTGAAGGCAATCGCGACGATCGCGAAGGCGGCGGGCGCGCTCGTCGTCGTCGACGCCGTCTGCACGCTGTCGACGATGCCGCTCGACATGGACGCGTGGGGCATCGACGCGGTGATCACGGGCGGGCAGAAGGGGCTGTCGTCGATTCCGGGCGTGTCGCTGATCGCGTTCTCCGACGCCGCGTGGGAGCGGATGAAGAGCCGCCCGGCGCCGAACACGCACTGGTGCCTCGACATGGCGCTCGCCGAGAACTTTTGGCACAACGCCGGTTATCACTACACGGCGCCCGTGTCCGGCGTGCTCGCGCTGCACGAGGCGTTGCGGCTCGTCTGCGCGGAGACGCTCGAGAACCGCTACGCGCGGCATCTGCGCTGCTCGCTCGCGCTGCAGGCGGGCATCACCGGAATGGGGCTCGAGCTTTACGCGCCCGAGTCGTGCCGGCTGAACTCGGTGGTCGGCATCGCCGTGCCGGACGGGCTCACGCCGGGGCTCATCTGCGGACACATCTCGAAGCAGTACCAGGTCGAGATTTCGGGCTCGTTCGGCCTGCCGATCGTGCGCATCGGCCAGATGGGCGAGCAATGCCGCGAGCACAATCTGTTCCGCACGCTGCACGCGTTCGGCCGCACGATGATCGATCTGAAGGCGCCCGTCGATCTGCCGGCGGGCGTCTCGGCGCTCGAGCAGGCGCTGTCGGGGCGCGGCGAGTGACGCGACGCGCGGGGATGTCCGGGCCGGCTATGCGGCCTGCATCGCCCGGCGGTACTCGCCCGGCGTCGCGCCGTGCGCATCGCGGAAGCGGTGGCTGAAGTGCGCGGCGTTCGCGTAGCCGCACCGCGCGGCGACCTGCGCGAGCGGCAGCGACGTCGCGCGCAGCAGCGTGCGCGCGCGAACGAGGCGCTGTTGCGCGATCCACGCGTGCGGCGCACGGCCGAACGATACGCGGAACATGCGCGAGAAGTGGTATTCGGACAGCGATGCGAGCGCCGCGAGCTCGCCGAGCGTCATCGGCTGCGTCAGGTACGTGTCGATGTAGTCGCGCACGCGGCGGCGCACGGCCGGCGCGAGCCCGCCCTTGAACGGCGTGTCGGCGCACGTCATGCTTTGCCCGCGCAACAGCAGGCTCAGCACTTCGTGCGAGGTTTCGTTCACGCGCAGCCGGCCGTCGGCGTCGTCCCAGCGCTCGAGCGCGAGCGAGCGGCATAGCGCGGCGACGCGCGCATCCTCGAAATACGTGCGATCGGCGAGCTTCAGCTCGCGCGGCTCGCGGTCGAGCTCGCGGATCGCGCGCTGCGCGAAGTGCTCCGGCAGGAAGTACAGGTGGACGAAATGCATTTCGCCGCGCACCCACCAGCGCGACTCATGATCGCCAGGCAGCGCGCAGAGCAGGCTCGGCGCGCCGTAGCGCGCGACCTTCTGCCGCTCGGTGCGGTAGCCGCCGTCCAGATAGCACGACAGCGTGTGATGGCCGGGCTGCGCGTAGACCGTTTCGCTTTCCTCAGTGATGCGCGTCCACTCGGCGATCGCGAGGTGATCGCCGAGCCATGCGAAGCGTTCGAGCGTCGCGTTCGCCTCGGCGAGCGTCCGGCAGACGGACTGCAGGCCGAACGGCACCTCGTCGCCGACGAAATCGGCGGCGGGCACGGACAGGCGCGCATCGAGCGCAGGCGTGGAGGGCGTATGCATGATGGGGCGAGTATAAGCGTGCGCGCGCGTGCACGGCCCGCCCAGGTGCAAATGACCGCAATTCCAGACAATCGGCGCCGGATGCGCGGCGGCATAGTCGGAATCGTGTTTCCGAATCCGATTCCGTTTCTGCTTTCGAATCCGCCATGAATCTGTCGCTTTACGTCGTCACCGTGCTGATCTGGGGCACCACCTGGATCGCGATCAAATGGCAGCTCGGCAGCGTGCCGCCGCCCGTGTCGATCGCGTGGCGCTTCTGGCTCGCGGCGGCGGCGATGTTCGTGCTGTTGCGCGTGATGCGCCGGCCGGTCCGGCCGCCGCGCGAAGCGTGGCGCTATCTCGCCGCGCAGGGCCTCGCGCTCTTCTGTCTCAATTTCCTGTGCTTCTACTATGCGGAGCAGGTCGTGCCGAGCGGCCTCGTCGCCGTGGTGTTCTCGACCGCGCCGCTGCTGAACTCGATCAACGGACGCGTGTTCATGGGGCGGCCGCTGCGGCCGTCCGCGGTTGCCGGCGCGCTGCTCGGCCTGGCGGGCATCGCGTGCCTGTTCTGGCAGCAGATGGCGGGGCACGTCGACGATCGCGCGACCTGGATCGGCCTCGCGATCGCGTTTGCGGGCACGATGTGCTTCTCGGCGGGCAATCTGCTGTCGAGCCGCATGCAGTCGATGGGACTTCATCCGCTCGCGACCAACGGCTGGGCGATGCTGATCGGCGCGACGATCGTGACCGTCGGCAGCGTCGCGGCCGGGCTGCCGCTCGCGATCGACACGAGTCCGCGCTATCTCGGCGCGCTCGTCTATCTCGCGGTGCCCGGCTCGGTGATCGGGTTCACCGCGTACCTGACCCTCGTCGGCCGGATCGGGCCGGAACGCGCGGCCTATTGCACGGTGCTGTTTCCGATCGTCGCGCTCGCCGTATCGACCGTGTTCGAGGGATATCGATGGTCGTCGCTCGCGGTGCTCGGGTTGATGCTCGTCGTCGCCGGGAATCTGGTCGCGTTCGATCTGACGCGGCGGCTCTTCGTGCGAGCCGCCTGAACGGGCGGCGCACCGTGCGGCGCGCGGTCCGTGCGGTGCATCCGATGCGGGGACGGCGGCGCGGTGCGTGCGGTCGAAGTCGTCTGCGACGGATACTGTTGCGCCGCCGACCGCCGACCGCCGACCGCCGACCGCCGACCGCCGACCGCCGACCGCCGACCGCCAACCGCGATTGTCGCCAATCGCCCAACAACTAAACGCCAGTCGTTCAAGCCTGCCGACAGTCGGTGCGCCCACCGACGATCAGCCGCCGTCGATCGTTAATCGCCACTCAATCGCGAGCCTCTGGCAGGCTGTTGAAAAACTACTTTGAAGGGGGGGCTCGCAGACGGTTTCGCGGGTCGTCTACCTCTTCCCGAAGTCGCGCGAGCGGCTTGTAGAGCGTTTTACGAGGGCGGAAATTTTCAGCCGTAGTCCTCGCGAGAGAATTTCAGCAGCCTGCTAGCCACCGGCCGCCGTTTCCATTCGATTCATCACTCGCGGGCGCGCTCGCGCATCGCGACGGGCCGACGCAGCGGCTAGGCCAACACCCCCCGGCGGCCCGCAAGCTCGCTTGCGCGAAGGCGCGATGGTCGCATGAAACAAAGCCGCCCGAGATGCGCGGGCGGCTTCTTGGTTTTCTCGCTCTATGGTCGAGTCGCGGCCGGCCCTTCGTCCGGTCGAGCGCCGCGCGGCAGGCGTTCAGGCCGCCGCGCCGCTGCCGGACAAGCGCGCCTGCCGCTGATACAGCACCGTCGACAGCGCGACGCCCGCCGCCGCCGCGACGGCCGCGCACAGGAACACCTGCGGATAGCCGAACGCGCCCGCGACGTAGCCGGCGAGCGGCCCCGTGATCCCGAGCGACAGATCGAGGAACACCGAATACGCGGACAGCGCCGCGCCGCGGCTCGCGGGCGGCACGAGCGCGACCGCCTCGACGCCGAGCGCCGGGAAGATCAGCGCGAAGCCGAAGCCCGTCAGCGCCGCGCCGACGAGCGCGACGTGCGGCACGGGCGCGAGCCACAACATCAGCAGGCCCGCCGATTCGAACGCGAACGACACGATCGCGACGCGGAACCCGCCGTGCGTCTTGATCGTGTTCGCGAACAGCAGGCGCGCGCCGATGAAGAGCATGCCGAACACGGTCAGCGACAGCGCCGCGTTCGGCCAGTGGCGCTCCGCGTAGTAGAGCGTGATGAACGTCGCGATCGAGCCGAAGCCGGCCGAGCCGAGCGCGAGGCCGAGGCCGTGCGGCAGCACGCGGGTGAACACGCTCGCGTACGACATCCGCTCGCCATGCACGAGCGGCACGGGCGCGATCAGCCGGGCGAGGTAATAGCCGAGCGCCGCGAGCGCGATCACGAGCACGCCGAGCACGGCGGGAATCAGCGCATGCGAGATCGCGACGCCGACGGGCGCGCCGATCGCGAGCGCGCCGTACGTCGCGATGCCGTTCCACGAGATCACCCGCGCGTTGTTCGCGGTGCCGACGCGGCCGATTCCCCACAGGATCGCGCCCGTGCCGACGAGGCTTTCCCCGACGCCGAGCACGAGCCGGCTCGCGACGAGCAGCGCGATGCTCGCGGCCGGCCAGCGCACGAATGCGAAGGCGGACAGCAGCAGCGCGCCGCTCGCGCCGCATGCGGCGAGCCCGCGCAGCACGGTGCGCTTCGGGCCGAGCGTGTCCGCGAAGCGTCCGGCGAGCGGCCGCGACGCGAGCGTCGCGAAGTACTGCACGCTGATCGCCGCGCCCGCGATGATCGCGGAAAAGCCGAGCTCGTCATGGACGAAGCCGGGCAGCACCGCGAGCGGCAGGCCGATCGTCAGGTAGCAGACGAACGTAAACGAAACGACGGAAACGATCTGCAGCGTCGTCGCGAACGCGCTGCGCGGGGAGGGGGCGGAATCGGCGGACATTGGGGGACGGAACGAAGACGCGCATCCATTTGATGCGAAAGCCGAATTTTTACATGGAACCGGTTTTCTTGCATGTACCGCTTAGTTAAACGGTGTGCAAAGCGGCATATCGTCGCAGCGATATAAGCCGCATGCGCGCTCGGCTATGGGTTCCGGAATTTGACGGTGATAGCGTGCGAAATATGACGAAGACGCCGACGGCGGCGGTGCGCGCGCCGCTTGAGCACGGCGCGCGCCGCCGCCGTCCGGGCGTGTCCCCATTTTCGAGAACGACGCAACATGAGTGAGCCGATCCGTTTCTACCATCGTCAGGCGATCCGCGAAATCGGCGGCGCGAACGTCACCCGCACGGTGCTTCAGTATCTGCGCGAGGACGCGCGTTGCACCGGCACGAAGGAAGGCTGCGCGGAAGGCGACTGCGGCGCGTGCACGGTCGTCGTCGGCGAGCTGAACGACGCGGGCGGCGTCGATTTCAAGGCGGTCAACGCGTGCATCCAGTTCCTGCCGACGCTCGACGGCCGCGCGCTCTTCACGGTCGAGGATCTGCGCCAGCCGGACGGCACGCTGCATCCGGTGCAGGACGCGCTCGTCGAATGCCACGGCTCGCAGTGCGGCTTCTGCACGCCGGGCTTCGCGATGTCGATGTGGGCGCTGTACGAGACGCACGGGCACGAAGCGTCGCGCACGGGCCGGACGACGCCGTCGCGCGCCGAGATCGCCGACGCGCTGACGGGCAATCTGTGCCGTTGCACCGGCTACCGGCCGATCGTCGACGCGGCCGTGCGGATGTTCGACGCGCCGCCGCCGAAGGCGAGCGTCGACGTCGCCGCGCTCGCGCGCACGCTCGCGTCGCTGCGCCGCGACGACACGTTCCACTACGAGCACGCGGGCCAGTCGTTCGACGCGCCGCGCACGCTCGACGCGCTCGCGCGGCTGAAGGCCGACAAACCGGCCGCGCGCGTGCTAGCGGGCAGCACCGACATCGGCCTGTGGGTGACCAAGCAGTTGCGCGAGCTGGGCGACGTGATCTACGTCGGCCAGGTGGGCGAGCTGCGCCGGATCGTCGAGCGCGACGAGTGGATCGAGATCGGCGCGGGCGCGACGGTGGAGGCCGCGTACGCGGCGCTCGCCGCGCACTACCCGGAACTGACGGAGATGTGGAAGCGCTTCGCGTCGCTGCCGATCCGCAACGCGGGCACGATGGGCGGCAACGTCGCGAACGGCTCGCCGATCGGCGATTCGATGCCCGGCCTCATCGCGCTCGGCGCGCGCGTCGTGCTGCGCGGCGGCGAGGCCGTGCGCGAGCTGCCGCTCGAGGATCTGTATCTCGGCTACCAGAAGACGGACATGGCCGGGCACGAGTTCGTCGCCGCGCTGAAGGTGCCGAAGCGCACCGGCGCGCGCGCGAACCTGCGCTTTCGCACGTACAAGGTGTCGAAGCGCTTCGATTCCGACATCTCGGCCGTTTGCGCGGCGTTCGCGTTCATCGCCGACGGCGACGCGATTCGCGCGCCGCGCGTCGCGTTCGGCGGGATGGCCGCGACGCCGAAGCGCGCGCCGCACGCGGAGCGCGCGCTCGAGAACGCCGTCTGGGACGAGGCCGCCGCGCTCGCCGCGATGCGCGCGCTCGAGAGCGACTATGCGCCGCTCACCGACATGCGCGCGACGAGCGCGTATCGGCTCGAGACCGCGAAGAACCTGCTGTACCGCTTCTGGCTGGAGACCCGCCCGCACGATCCGCTGCCCGCATCGGCCGTGAACGTGCGCGAAGTCGCCGCCGAGCCGGCCGCCTCCTGACCGATCGACGCCAAGCGGAGCCATCGCATCATGAACCAGCAAGCCGAACCCTTCCTGAGCGTCGCCGCCGACGCCGAGCGTGACGCGTTCAAGCAGGTCCACGTGTCGCGCCCGCACGAGTCCGCGCATCTGCACGTGAGCGGGCGCGCGACTTACACCGACGACATCCCGCTCGTCGCGGGCACGCTGCACGCGGCGCTCGGCCTGTCCGCGAAGCCGCACGCGCGGATCGTGTCGATGCGGCTCGACGCGGTGCGCGCGGCGGCGGGCGTCGTCGCGGTGCTGACCGCGGCCGATATTCCTGGCGCGAACGATTGCGGCCCGATCGTCCACGACGATCCGGTGCTCGCCGACGGCGTCGTCCAGTACGTCGGGCAGCCGATGTTCGTCGTCGTCGCGACGTCGCACGATGCGGCGCGTCGCGCCGCGCGTCTCGCGCAGATCGAATACGACGAGCTGCCGGCGATCCTGACCGCGCAGAACGCGCGCGCGGCCGGCTCGTACGTGCTGCCGCCGATGAAGCTCGCGCGCGGCGACGCGGCCGCGCGGATCGCGCGCGCCGCGCATCGCGAGTCGGGCGAGATGACGCTCGGCGGCCAGGAGCAGTTCTATCTCGAAGGGCAGATCGCGTACGCGGTGCCGAAGGAGGACGGCGCGATGCACGTCTACAGCTCGACGCAGCATCCGAGCGAGATGCAGCATCTCGTCGCGCGCGCGCTCGGGCTCGCGTCGCACGACGTGCTCGTCGAATGCCGGCGGATGGGCGGCGGCTTCGGCGGCAAGGAATCGCAATCGGGCCTGTTCGCGTGCTGCGCGGCGCTCGCCGCGTGGAAGCTGCAGTGCCCGGTGAAGCTGCGCCCCGATCGCGACGACGACATGATGATCACCGGCAAGCGCCACGACTTTCATTACCGCTACGACGTCGGCTACGACGATGCGGGCGTGATCGAAGGCGTCGCGGTCGACATGACGTCGCGCTGCGGCTTCTCCGCCGACCTGTCGGGGCCCGTGATGACGCGCGCGGTGTGCCACTTCGACAACGCGTACTGGCTGCCCGACGTGTCGATCGTCGGCCGCTGCGGGAAGACGAACACGCAGTCGAACACCGCGTTTCGCGGCTTCGGCGGCCCGCAGGGCGCGTTCGCGATCGAGTACGTCGTCGACAGCGTCGCGCGCGCGCTCGGCCGCGATCCGCTCGACGTGCGCCGCGCGAACCTGTACGGCAAGACCGAGCGCAACGTGACGCCTTACGGGCAGACGATCGAGGACAACGTGCTCCCCGAGCTGATCGCCGAGCTCGAGGCGACGAGCGCGTACCGCGAGCGCCGCGCGGCGACGCGCGCGTTCAACGCGGCGAGCCCGGTGCTGAAGAAGGGCATCGCGCTCACGCCGGTGAAGTTCGGCATCGCGTTCAACGTCACGCATTTCAACCAGGCGGGCGCGCTCGTCCACATCTACACCGACGGCTCGATTCTCGTGAACCACGGCGGCACCGAGATGGGCCAGGGGCTCAACACGAAGGTCGCGCAGGTCGTCGCGCACGAGCTCGGCGTCGGCTTCGCGCGGATTCGCGCGACGGCGACCGACACGAGCAAGGTCGCGAACACCTCGGCGACGGCCGCGTCGACGGGCTCCGATCTGAACGGCAAGGCCGCGCAGGACGCGGCGCGCCAATTGCGCGAGCGGCTCGCCGCGTTCGCGGCCGAGCGCTTCGGCGCCGGCGCGGCGAGCGCGGCCGACGTGCGCTTCGTGCACGACGAAGTGCGGGTGGGCGATGCGGCCGTGCCGTTCGAGGAAGTCGTCGCGCAGGCGTATCGCGCGCGCGTGCAGCTCTGGTCGGACGGCTTCTACGCGACGCCGAAGCTGCACTGGGATCAGGCGGCGCTGCGCGGGCGGCCGTTCTTCTACTACGCGTACGGCGCGGCGGTGTCGGAAGTCGTCGTCGACACGCTGACGGGCGAGATGCGCGTGCTGCGCGCGGATGTGCTGCACGACGTCGGCGCGTCGCTGAATCCGGCGCTCGATATCGGGCAGGTCGAAGGCGCGTTCATCCAGGGAATGGGGTGGCTCACGACCGAGGAGCTGTGGTGGAGCGACGGCGGCGAGCTGAAGACGCACGCGCCGTCGACATACAAGATTCCGACCGTCAACGATTGTCCGCCGGATTTCCGTGTGAGGCTGTTCGACAACCGCAACGCGGAGGACAGCATCCACCGGTCGAAGGCGGTAGGCGAGCCGCCGCTCTTGCTGCCGTTCTCGGTGTTTTTCGCGATCCGCGACGCGATTGCGGCGCTCGGCGAGTACGCGATCAATCCGCCGCTCGCCGCGCCCGCGACGGGCGAGTCGATCCTGCGCGCGGCGCAGGCGGTGCGCGCGGCGCGGGCGGGAGCGTGACGCGCGGCGATTGCGCGGCGGCGTGAGCGGGCATCGCGCGTCGGCGCGCACGAGGCGTGCGGTGTGACGATCGCCGCATCGCATCGCATCGCATCGCGTCGCGTCGCGTCGAATTGCATTTCACTGCATTGCATCGAATCGCATCAGACCGAATCGCGCCGAAGCCGCCCCTTTCGCGTGTGTTGCGCGAATGCGGGCGGCAACGGTGCGCCGTCGCCGGCCGATCCGTACAAACCAGCGCTATTCAGCGAAACCGGTTTCCGCGAAGATGACCGTCGCTTCCTATCCGACGATCGCCCGAACACGAAGACAACGATGAGACACGCCCTGACGAAGCAGATCGGCGTCGCGCTGCTGGCTGCGGCCGCCGCGCTCGCGCAAGCGCATGCAGCCGAGCTGCACGTGATGAATTCCGGCGGCTTCACCGCCGCGTACAAATTGCTCGCGCCGAAGTTCGAGGCGTCGACGGGCAACACGCTCGACATCGCCTATGGCCCGTCGATGGGCGCGACGCCCGAAGCGATCCCGAACCGGCTCGCGCGCGGCGAACCGGCCGACGTCGTGATCATGGTCGGCTACGCGCTCGACACGCTGATTCGCGAAGGCAAGGTCGATCCGGCCTCGCGCGTCGAGCTCGCCGATTCGCGGATCGGCGCGGTCGTGCGCGCGGGCGAGCCGGTGCCGGACATCGGCTCGCCCGACGCGCTGAAGGCCGCGCTGCTGCAGGCGAAGTCGGTCGCGTATTCGGACAGCGCGAGCGGCGTCTACATCGGGAACGAGCTGTTCAAGCGGCTCGGCGTCGAGGCCGAGGTCAGGCCGAAGGCGACGATGGTGCCGCGCATTCCGGTTGCGTCGAAGGTGGCCGACGGCACCTACGCGCTCGGCTTCCAGCAGGTGAGCGAACTGCTGCCGGTGCAGGGCGTGACGTTTGTCGGCAAGATTCCGGAGGCGCTGCAATCGGTCACGCGGTTCGCGGGCGGGATTCCGGTCGGCGCGAACCATCCGCGCGAGGCGCGCGCGTTGCTCGATTACCTGGCGTCGCCCGCGTCGGCCGACGACGTGCGCAAGACGGGCCTCGATCCGGTTCCGGCGCGCTGAGCCGCTGCGTCGCGGGCCGCGATGGCGCGGGTCTTGCGGCGGCGCGCTCGATATCCTTCGATCCCGCTTTGATGCATCGGCGTGGAGCCGTGCCCGTTGCGACGTCGCGCGTCTTGCAACGGTGGGGGCATGTGCTGGCCCCAACGGACGCAGATGGAGTGTCTGCGATCGAGCGCGGCGCGTCGATTCGCGGCGCGCTCGATATCTCTCGATCCGGTTTTGGCGCACCGACGTGGAGCGTCACCGTTTGCGATGTCGAATTTCGTGCAGCGGCGCAGACATGCGTCGGCCGTCCGGTGCGCTGATCGGGGGTGGAATGTCGCGGACGCTCGAGTCGACTGTCGGCGTTCGGTCGTGCGCGCGATCGCACCCAAGCGCATCGGCGCGTTGCGCCTTCGAGCGCGAACGGCATGTTTGCGGAAAAGTCCGCACATTGGCACGCGACATGCGCGTGCCGAGCGGCACACGCGGGAAACCAGCGTTCGTCGCCATTGAAAATAGCCGACGCGTGGATCGCATCGAATGCGCGCGCCGCGCGCATCGCGTAGACTCGCGGATTCGCGCGCCATGTGTCGCGCGCCTTGACGAGAGAAGCCCATGCAAGCGCATCAACCGTATTTCGATGAAGTCGTCGCCGGCTGCGACGCGATCGGCGGCTGGCTGTCGGGCGACGTATCCGGGCCCGAGGCGCTCGACGCGCTGATGGCGCGCTTCGCGCAGCACTTCACGATGATCGGCACCGACGGCAACGTCTACGATCACGCGGCCATGCGCGCGCTGTTCGCGCGGCTCGCCGGCCGCAAGCCCGGCTTGAAGATCACGTTTTCGGAGATGCGCGCGCTCGCGGCGGAGTCGACGCACGGCGTCGTCAGCTACTGCGAGTATCAGACGGACGCGACGGGCGAGTTGCCGACGCGCCGCTCGACCGTCGTGTTCGAGCGCGATTCGCAGACGGGCGCGGTGCGCTGGACGCATTTGCAGGAAACCTTCTGCGCGAAGTGAGCGCGTGCGGGCCGGCACGCGCGCCTGCAGCATGCAGGCGGCATGTCGTCGAACGCTTTGTTCCGTGATCGGCATGTGTCGGTCCGGATCGCTCGCGCGGACGTCGGGCGGGCTCGTGATGTGCCGATCGCGGTCGAATGTATCGTCCGCGCCGATTCCGACGGTTCTCCCGATTCCTCGATTCCTCGATTCCTCGACCTCGATCCCCGTGCAAAAGTAGGATGATATGTTATATCATCGTCCCCGCCGTGTAGGCGAACCGCAAGCAATCGCGATCGCGCGACGCGCGCGTCGCCTGCACACAAGCGCGCGTGCGCGACGCCGATGCGGCGGGGCCGTCGTCCCTGCCGCCGATCGACGGCGTCGAGTCGCCCGCGCGATGCCGATCAAGGTTGCGGGAGTCGACGAGCAGTGAACGTAGCGAAACAGGCGGGGCGCATCCGGGACCGCGAAACGGGGGCGACAGCGGGGACGACAGCGGGGCGCACGATGCGCGCCCCGGCATCGATGACGGCCGAGGCGGTTCGCCGATGAGCCGGATTCCACACGCGCCGTCGCGTTGCCGCGCGTTGCGCCGGACGCCCGCAGCGGCCGGCGCGCGCACCGCCCACGCCGCCCACGCCGTGCATTGTGACCAGGCGGCCTGCGCCGATCCGTCACGGCGCAGCACGACTATCGAGCGCTGCGTGACGGCGCTCGCGTGCGCGATGACGGCGTCCGGCGCGCTCGCCGCCGACGCGGACCCGGCCGAGCCCGCGCGCGAAAGCCATCGCGAACTGCCGACCGTGCACGTGACGAGCGGCGCGCCGCACGCGCCGCCGGCGCTGTCCACGCCGCTTTCGGCAGGCTCGCGTCTGAAGCTCGCGAGCCTCGACACGCCCGCGAGCGTCGAGGCGATCACGTCCGAGCAGATCGCCGCGCGCGGCGATCGCACGATCGTCGACGCCGTCACGCGCGCGGCGGGCTTCAGCACGGCCGCGGCGCCCGGCAACGGCGGCACCGCGCTCAGCGTGCGCGGCTTCGCGGGGCAGGAATCGGTGACGACGCTCGTCGACGGCGTGCGCCTCTATCCGGCCGCGGGCACGGCCACGTTCCCGTTCTCGACGTGGTCCGCCGAGCGGATCGAGGTGCTGCGCGGGCCCGCGTCCGTGCTGTACGGCGAAGGGGCGATCGGCGGCGTCGTCGACGTCGTGACGAAGCGCCCGAGCCGCGAGCGTTCGACGACGCTGCAGGCGGGCATCGGCACGCAAGGCGGCAAGCGCGTCGCGTTCGACACGACGGGCGCGCTCGGTTCGCATCTTGCCTATCGTTTCCACCTGAGCGACGAGCGCACGCGCGGTTTCGTCGATCGCGGTGACGCGCACACGACGGCCGTCGGCGGCGCGCTGAAGCTCGACGTCGACCCGCGTCTGTCGATCGCGCTCGATTTCGATTACGGCCGCCAGAAGCCCGCGACCTATTTCGGCGCGCCGGTGACGAACGGCGTACTCGATCGCGCGCTGCGCGAGCGCAACTACAACGTCGGCGACGCGACGATCGCCTATCACGACACGTGGACGCGGCTCGCCGCGACGTATCGCGCGGGCAACGGCGTGACGCTCGACGGCCAGCTCTATTACCTCGCGACGCGCCGCCATTGGCGCGACGCGGAATCGTACGCGCTCGACGCGGCGTCGCGCACCGTCGCGCGCGGCGACTATCTCGAGATCTTCCATCGCGAGCGGCAGTTCGGCGAGCGGCTCACGGCGCGCATCGACTCGCGCGTGCTCGGCCGGGCGAACCGGCTCGTGATCGGCGTCGAGTTCAACCAGATCGCGTTCGACGGCGCGAACAATTCGCCGTATCGCGGCGCATCGACGGTCGATGCATACGGCTTCGATCCCGGCGCGTTCGCGAGCCCCGATCCGACGCTGCCGCGCTTTCGCACGCGCACGCGCCAGGCGGCGGCGTTCGTCGAGAACCGGCTCGAAGTGCTGCCGCGGCTCGCGTGGGTGAGCGGGCTGCGCTACGACCATCTGTCGTTGCGACGCGACGATCTGATCGCGGGCGGCACCTTCGACAAGACCTTCGCGCACACCGGCTGGCGCAGCGGGCTCGTCTACGAGATCACGCCGAGCCTCGCCGCGTACGCGCAATACACGACGGGCGCGGAGGGCGTCGGCTCGCTCGTCACGCTGTCGGCGTCGCAGGCGAACTACACGCTCGCGACCGGCCGCCAGTGGGAAGCGGGCGTCAAGCACGAGATCGCGGAGGGCCGCGCGTACTGGACGCTCGCCGTGTACGACATCGTCAAGCGCGGTCTCGTCAGCACCGATGTGCTCAATCCGGCGCGTGCGCAGCAGGTCGGCCGCCAGTCGTCGCGCGGGGTCGAGCTCGCGGGCGGCGTGCGGCTGGCGGGCGGCGTGACGATCGATGCGAACGCGGCATGGCTGCGCGCGCGCTACGACGATTTCAGTCAGCGCACAGGCGATGCGGCCGTGCAGCGCGCGGGCAACGTGCCGCACGACATCCCGCAGCAGAGCGCGAACCTGTGGATCGGCTGGGCGTTCGCGCCCGGCTGGCAAGCGAACGCGGGCGTGCGCTACGTCGGCCGCCGCTACGGCGACGACGCGAACCTCGTGCCGGTGCCGTCGTACACGGTGTTCGACGCGTCGCTCGCGTGGCAGGCGACGCGCGACGTCGACGTCGCGCTCTATGCGCGCAATCTCGCGAACCGCACGTACGCGGCATCGACGTCGAACGGCGGCGCGCAATGGCTGCTCGGGCCGTCGCGTTCGGCCGAGCTCGTCGCGACGCTGCGCTTCTAGCGCGCCGCCCATCCTGACGACCCTCGACGAGGCCCGCCCATGTCCGCGACACTCGACATCGAATGCCTGAGCTGGTCGCCGCCGGGCGCGCCCGGCGTGCTGCGGGAACTGTCGCTGACCGTGCGCGCGGGCGAGCTCGCGGGCCTCATCGGCCCGAACGGCAGCGGCAAGACGAGCGTGATGCGTTGCGCGTTCCGCTTCGCACGGCCGCAGGCGGGCACGGTGACGCTCGACGCGCAGGACGTGTGGCGCGCGTCGCCGCGCTGGAGCGCGCAGCGAATCGCGGTGCTGCAGCAGGAAGCGCCCGACGATTTCGGGCTGACGGTCGAGGAAGTCGCGCGGATGGGCCGCACGCCGCACAAGCGCCTGTTCGATGCGGACACCGCGGACGACGCGCGCATCGTCGAAGCCGCGCTGCGCGACGTCGATCTGTGGACGCGGCGCGAGCGGCGCTTCGCGTCGCTGTCGGGCGGCGAGAAGCAGCGCGCGCTGCTCGCGCGCGCGCTCGTCCAGCAGCCGGCGCTGCTGCTGCTCGACGAGCCGACCAACCATCTCGACGTGCGCCATCAGCTCGAATTGCTCGCGCGCGTGCGCGCGCTGCGCGTGACGACGCTCGCGACGATCCACGACCTGAATCTCGCCGCCGCGTATTGCGACCGGCTGCACGTGCTGGCGGGCGGGCGCATCGTCGCGAGCGGCGCGCCCGCCGACGTGCTGACGCGCGCGCTCATTGCCGGCGTGTTCGGCGTCGATGCGATCGTCGACGCGCACCCGGTGTCGGGGCGCCCGCGGGTCACGCTGATCTATCCGGAGGATGCCGAACGATGTTGAAACGAAGCGCTGCTTCGCCCGGCGCGGCGCGCGCGCACGCCGCCCGCACGCTGTCGTTCGCGACGGCCGCGATGATCGCCGCCGCTGCGACGACGGGCGATGCGATCGCCTTTCCGGTGACGGTGCACAGCTGCGATCGCGACGTGACGTTCGAGCGCGCGCCCGCGCGCGCCGTGAGCAACGACGCGAACCTGACCGAGATGATGATCGCGCTCGGCCTGAAGAGCCGGATGGCGGGCTACACCGGCATCGCCGGCTGGAAGACCGGCAATGCGCGGCTGCGCGCGGCGCTCGCGGGCGTGCCCGAGCTCGCGACGCACTATCCGTCGCTCGAGGCGCTCGTCGACGCGCGCGCGGATTTCTACTTCGCCGGCTGGGGCTACGGGATGAATCCGGGCGGCCCGGTCACGCCCGCGTCGCTCGAACGGTTCGGCATCCGAACGTATGAGCTGAGCGAGTCGTGCTCGGACGTGATGCGCCGGCCGCCCGCGTCGTTCGACGACGTCTATCGCGATCTGACGAACCTCGGCCGGATCTTCGGCGTCGACGCGCGCGCGGCGCAGGTCGTCGGCGCGATGCGCGCGCGCATCGACGCGGTGCGCCGCGCGCTCGCGGGGGCGGGCGCGGCGCGCGGAAAGGCGCCGCCGCGCGTGTTCGTCTACGACAGCGGCACCGACAAGCCGCTGACGGCCGGCGCGCTCGCGATGCCGAACGCGCTGATCGCGGCGGCGGGCGGACGCAACGTGATGGACGACGTGCCGCGCAGCTGGACGCAGGTCGGCTGGGAGAGCGTCGTCGCGCGCAATCCGCAGGCGATCGTGATCGTCGACTATTCGGCGGTGACGGCCGAGCAGAAGAAGCGGTTCCTGCTGAGCCAGCCGGCGCTCGCGCAAGTGGACGCGATACGCGCGCGCCGCTTCATCGTGATTCCGTACGATGCGGCGACGCCCGGCGTCGAGAACGCGACGGCCGTCGAGACGATCGCGCGCGGCCTGCATCCGGACGCGTTCGCGAGGGCGGCGCGATGAGCGACGCGACGATCGTCGATGCATCGCATGGGTCTGCCGCATCGAGCGGCCGCCGATGGCGCGCGCGGCTCGTGCTGCCCGCGCTCGCGGCGCTCGTCGCGAGCTCGATCGTCGCCGCGGTCGCGCTCGGCGCGACACCGATCGCGCCGGCGCGCGTCGTCGCGATCGTCGCCGCGCACGTGGCCGATCTGCTGCGCATCGATGCGCTCGCGCCGCACGGCGCGTCGATCGCCGAAGACAGCATCGTCTGGCAGATCCGGCTGCCGCGCGCGCTGCTCGCGGCGCTCGTCGGCGCGACGCTCGCGATGGTCGGCGTCGCGTTGCAGGCGGCGACCGCGAACCGGCTCGCCGATCCGCATCTGCTCGGCGTGAGCTCGGGCGCGATGCTCGGCGCGGTCGCGGCGACGCTCGGCTTCGGCGCGGCGTTCGGGCCGCTCACGCTGTCGTTCGCGGCGTTCGCGGGCGCGCTCGCCGCAACCGCGCTCGTGATCGCGCTCGCGTACCGGCGCGGCCGGCTCGAATCGGATCGCCTGCTGCTCGCGGGCATCGCGGTGTCGTTCGTGATGACCGCGGTCGCGAACCTGCTGCTGTATCTCGGCGATCCGCGCGCCGCGTCGTCGGTGCTGTTCTGGATGCTGGGCGGCGTCGGGCTCGCGCGCTGGGATCTGCTCGGCGCGCCCGCGTGCTGCGCGGCGCTCGCGGCGCTGCTGCTGTTCGCGCGTCGCCGCGAGCTGAACGCGCTGATGTCCGGCGACGTCGCGGCGGCCTCGCTCGGCGTGTCCGTCGCGCGGATGCGCCGCGAAGTGTTCGTGATCGCGTCGTTCGCGACGGGCGCGATGGTCGCCGTGAGCGGCGCGATCGGCTTCGTCGGGCTCGTGACGCCGCATCTGTGCCGGCGTCTCGTCGGCGCGGAGCACGGGCGGCTGCTGCCCGTCGCGGGGCTGAGCGGCGCGGCGCTGCTCGTGTGGGCCGACGTCGCCGCGCGCACGCTCGCCGCGCCGGAGGATCTGCCGATCGGGATCGTCACCGCGGCGCTCGGCAGTGCGTTTTTCATCGCGCTGATGCGGCGGCGGTGAGCGAAGGCGTAGGCGAAGGCGTGGGCGCATGGGGCCGCGAATCGACGATTCGCGGTTCGGCGGGGAAGGCACGAAATTCAGTATATGAGGTCGCGACAAGATGCGAGAAGGTCACGATAAGGTCGCGACAAACCCCTCATTGCTTGCTGGGCGGCGTCGAGTGCGCGCTGCGATTGGTGCGCGCTGGGATTGGCTCGGCGTGCCCGTGCGCGGAGCGGCGTTCGCGGTGCGGCTCCTCTTCGCGCATCGCCGCGGGCCGACCGCGCCGACGTTGGCAGACGTTGCCGCTGCGCTCAGCGGAGCGCTCTTCATCGCGCTGATTCGGCGGTGCGTGCGCGGTGCGATGGCGCGGGCGAGGGCCTTCGACGGATGCGTGCGCGACGTATCCGCGGGGCGTGCATCGTGTCGATGCGATGCGGCCTGGCCCGGCCCGGCCGCTTGTCGGCGTTTCGCTCTGCGATGCATTCGTTGGCGAACGAGCGACGCGCGGAGTAACCATCGACGGCTCGATACCGACGCCGACGCCGACGCGAATGCCGATACCGATACCGACGGCGTCGCGCATCACGCTCGCGCGGCACATTCGCCGCCGGCTCCTTACCGCCGCTTTCCCCGTACCGTCAACGCCGCCGACACATCGTCCATCAGCGCGCTCAGCCAATCGACGTCGGTTGGCCGATCGGGCGCCGGATGCCGGAGCTGATAGCAGCGAATGCGCGGAAACGGCACGGGTGGCTCGACGACGACGAGCGGCAGCAGTTGCGCGTAATGGATCGCGAAGCGGCGCGTCGTCGTGAAGATCAGGTCCGACTGCAGCAGCACCTGCGGCACGAGCCCGAAGTACGGCAGCGTCGCGACGACGCGCCGCGCGATCTCCGCGCGCGCGAGGCCGATCTCGATCGCGTTGTGCCGCGCGCCGATGTACGGCGCGGGCGCGAGATGCGCGGCGTTCGCGTACGCGTCGCGCGTGAGCGGCGCGCGCGCGAGCGGATGGTCGCGCCGCATCAGGCAGACGACGGAGTCCGAGAACAGATCGGTGCGCACGAAGCGCGGATCGGGCTTCGGCCAGTTGCCGATCACGAGATCGAGCGCGCCCGCATCGAGCGCGGCGGCGTGATCGAGCGACGGATTCAGCGAATCGATTTCGAGCCGCGCGTGCGGCGCCGCCGCGCGAAAGCGCGCGATCAGCGTCGGCATGAAGAAGTCGTTCAGGTAATCCGGCGCGGCGATCCGGAACGTGCGGCGCGCGGTGTCCGGATCGAACGGGCCGTGCGGCGTCGCGACGAAGTCGATGTCGTGCAGCGCGCGCTCGGCGGCGCCGAGGAGCGACGCGCCGTACTCGGTCGGCACCATGCCCGTCTTGCCGCGCACGAGGAGCGGATCGCCGAGCGCGTCGCGCAGCTTGCGCAGCGCGGCGCTCACCGCGGGCTGGGTCTGGTTCAGGCGCAGCGCGGCCTGCGTCACGCTGCGCTCGACGAGCAGCGTGCGCAGCACGCGCACGAGCCACACGTCGAGCGACGCGGCGGGGTCTTGATCCGGTTGCATCTGCGGCGGGGAAGGCGGCATCAGGCGCAGGCGCAGGCGCGGCGCATCGCGCGGCCGCGGCGCGGCAAGCGGGGCGACGTCATGCGAATCCGGACGGCAGCGCGCTGATTCGTCTCACTTCGTCCGATTCGAGCCAGCTCGGCGTGCGCGCGCAGTAGAGCACCATCGGCAGCGCGTCCTCGCCCCAGAAGAGCTGGCGGTTCAGCCAGAAGGTCGGCACGCCGAACACGCCGAGGCTGATCGCGTCCTCGGTGTTGCGGCGCAGCTGCGCGAGCGTTTCGTCGGACGTGATGCGGTCGTCGTCGTGCGCGATGCCGACGCGGCCGCACAGCTCAGCGAAATTGTCGGGCGCCGTCGGGTCGCGCCCCTCGCGCCAGACGAAGCGGAAGATCTCGCGGATCGCGTGGACGTCCGAATCGAGCGCGATCGCGAGCAGCAGCAGGCGCGTCGAATCGAACGGATGCGCGGGCGGCATCCTGAACGGGATGCCGAGCTGCTCCGCGCGAAAGAGCGCGTGCCGATAGGTGAAGACGCGCTTCGCGGGCACGTCGGACGCGGGGCGGTGGCCCCAGCGGCGATGCATTTCGGCGAGCGCCACCGGCGTGAGCGCGAACGCGATGCCGGGCCACTTGCCGTGCTGCTCCAGCAGCAGATACGAGAACGGCGACAGGAAGTCGTAGAACCATATCGGCTGGGAGGCGTCGAGGCCGACGGTCATGGAGAGTCTCCTGAGGAAAAGGACGCAACGCGCGGCCCCGTTGTTCAATGTTACGCGGCGGCGCGGGCAAATGCAGCCGCCGCGACGGAATTTCGGCTCAAGCGCCGGTTGACGGAGGCGGGCTGCCGGCGGGCCTTGGCTGCGTTTGCGTTCGCGCGTCCGGCGCGGCGGGCGACGGCGTCTCGTGTTCGCGCGCGAGCAGCCGCTCGCGGACGAAGCCGATATGCTCGCGCAGCACGTAGAACTGGCCGGCGTACGCGAGCGGCATCTTCATCCGGTTGACCGATTCCTCGACGTCGTCGAGCTTGTCGAGCAGCTCGATGCGCTCCTGCGCGGTGTGCTCGCCGAGCGCGTTGCGCTCGAGCGCGATGAGCGCGCCGTACCAGCGGTAGATCCGCGAGCGCACGCGCCAGCCGTACAGCGCCGGCACGAGCCGCAGCCCCGGAATCAGCACGACGATGAGCGGCACGACGATGAAGAGCAGCCGGTCGACGAGGCTCGCGACCCAGAACGGCAGCTTCCGGTACAGGAACGTCTTGCCGGACTTGTAGTAGCGCGCGGCGTCGTCGGACAGCGGAAAGCTGCTGTGCGTGACGGAGGACGGGAACTCGCCCGCGCGCTGCAGGATCGTCGCGTGGCCGTGCACTTCGCGCGCGGCCTCGATGAGCAGGTCCGACAGCGCCGGATGCAGCGTGTCGCGCGCGATCAGCTCGACGGTCGGCGACAGCGTGTGGATGTCCGACGGCGGCAGGTTCGTGCCCGGATCGTAGACGCCCATCGGCAGCGTGATGTCGGTCAGGTACGGGAAGCGCCGCGTGTACGCCTCGGCCTGCGTAAACGAATAGAAATGCACGCCGGGCGCGCGGAACAGCTTCGCCATCACCGGAATCTGCGTCGAGTCGCCGGACAGGAACGCGGCGTCGATCCTGCCTTCGGTCAGCGCGCGCGCCGCGTCCTCGCCCGCGAGCGGCAGCAGCTCGGTCGAGCCGCCCGGCGCGATGCCGTTCATCTTCAGCAGCGCGAGGCCGAGCTCGTGCGCGCCCGCGCCCTCGGCTCCGAGCGCGAGCCGCTTGCCCTTGAACTGCGACAGCCGCTCGATCACGGGCCCGCGATAGAAGATCGCGAGCGGCACGTAGCCGACGCTGCCGAGCGACACGAGATTCTCCTGCTTCTCCTTCTGCTCGATGCCGCTCTGGACGAAGCCGACGTCGACCTTCTGCGCCGGGTCCGACAGCCGCGCGAGATTTTCGGCCGAGCCTTCGGATTCGAGCACGTCGAGCGTCACGCCGTTCTTCGCGAGGATCTGCTTGTAGCGCTGCGCGGCGCGCCAGTTCGTGCTGCCGGGCGGGCCGGCCGAGATCGCGAGCGACGTCGGCGGCGCGGGCTGGATCAGCGCGATCGCGAGCCAGATCGCGGCGATCGACAGCGCGACGGTCGGTCCGATCGACATCGCGAGATCGCGCCACGACACCGCGACGAAACGGGCGACGATGCGGTGCGGCCGATGACGGCGGCGAGGTTGGTCTGGCTTCATGAGACTGACGGCTGGCGGTCTGTTCGCGGCGATGGTACCCGAGTTCGGCGGCTCTGCGGCGGCGCGCTGCGTCGCGCCGCGGCAAGAGAACTTGGCGCGCACGCGGACTGTGGATTACATTGTGCAGGGTGCCCGGGCGCGTGTTCATCTGTCGAACGCGTGCCCGGGCGCCGGCCGATGCGGCCGCATGCGCCGCAACGGCCGCGCCCGTCGTCGCGCAGCGTTCCGGCGCGGCGAGGCGCGCAGCGGACGGGTTCCGATCCGCCGCGCGCCGGTTCGCATCCGGCCCGATTCCCGGCCGGCGCACGTCCCGCATCATCTCGCGCAGCCGACGTGCGGCGTCGCGCGACGCCGCATCGCGGTCCGCTCGCGGACCGAGCATCGCCTGCTGTCGCGGTTCCCGTCGAAACCATCAGAATCAGGAGAACGCATGAAATCGATCGTATCGAAGGCTGTCGCAGGCATGATCGTCGCGGCGCTCGCGTGCGGCAACGCATTTGCGCAGGCGAGCGAGCCCGCCGCGGCGGCGAGCGAACCCGCCGCCGCGACGAACGCGTCGAAGGCGGCCGCGAAGACCGCGCGCAAATCGAACCGCAAGCTCGGCTACGCGGTGCGCAAGGCGATCTCGAAGGTGAACGGCGTGAACGTGTCGAACATCACGGTGCGCGCGAAGGGCGGCGTCGTGACGCTCGAGGGATCGGTGCCGGATGCGTCGCAGATCGACAAGGCGGTCGAGGCCGCGAAAGGCGTGACGGGCGTCGCGTCGGTCAACAACAAGCTGTCCGTTCAGCCGCAGTGACGGCGATGCGCGGGCGGCGTCGCTGCGCCGCCCGCCCGCCGTGCGCGCCGGCCCGGCTCGGCGCGCGCCGCTCGACGATCGGGCGGCTAGAACCAATCAAGCTGACTAGGGGCAACAATGACGACGATCAGGGGCGGATCGAAGCGCGCGTCGATGCTGGCGCTCGCGCTCTTCGGCAGCGTGCTGCTCGGCGCATGCCACGGCGACGATAACGCACAGGTGAACGTGCTGCCCGGCTTCGTTTCGGGCAGCGTGCGCACCACGGCCTTCGACGGCGTCAGCGACGATCTGCTGACGGCCGGCCTCGGCAAGACGGGCTTGGGCGGCGACACGCGGCCCGGCTTCGCGAATCCGGCGCAGCCGACGGCGGCGGAGCTGCGGCGTCTCGCGATCTACTCGAACTACCGCGCGCTCGTCGACGTCACGCCGAACGGCGGCTACGGGCGCTTCTGGGGGCCGAACGTCGATCTCGCCGGCAACGACACGCTCGGCGAAGGCAAGATCGCCGGCACCGAATATCTCGCGTACTCCGACGACGGCACCGGCCGCAAGAACGTCACGCTGCTCGTGCAGGTGCCGGCGAGCTTCGATCCGGCGAATCCGTGCATCGTGACGGCGACGGCGTCGGGCTCGCGCGGCGTCTACGGCGCGATCGCGTCGGCGGGCGAATGGGGCTTGAAGCGCGGCTGCGCGGTCGCGTACAACGACAAGGGCGGCGGCAACGGCGCGCACGAGATCGGCACGGGCCTCGTCACGCTGATCGACGGCACGCTCGCGAGCGCGGCGAGCGCCGGCAGCGCGAGCCTCTTCACCGCGAGCGAGTCGAGCGGCGCGCTCGCTTCGTTCAACAGCGCGTTTCCGAATCGCTACGCGTACAAGCACGCGCATTCTCAGCAGAACCCGGAGCAGGACTGGGGGCGCGTGACGCTGCAGGCGGTCGAGTTCGCGTACTGGGCGCTGAACCAGCAGTTCGGGCCCGTCGTCGAAGGCACGCGCCGCGGCATCCGCTACCGCCCGGGCGACATCACGACGATCGCCGCGTCGGTCAGCAACGGCGGCGGCGCGGCGCTCGCGGCGGCCGAGCAGGATACGCGCGGCTGGATCACCGCGGTCGTCGTCGGCGAGCCGCAGATCAACGTGCGCCTGAGCTCCGGCGTGACGGTCGAGCAGGGCGGCGTGCCCGTGCCGTCGTTCGGCCGGCCGCTCGCCGATTACGCGACGCTCGCGAACCTGCTGCAGCCGTGCGCGGCCGCGGCGCCCGCCGCGACGGGCGCGCCTTATCTCAGCGCGCTGCCGACGGGCGTCACGCAGTCGATCCGCATCCAGCGCTGCGCGACGCTCGCCGCGGCCGGGCTCGTGTCGGGCGCGGATACGCAGAGCCAGGCGAACGACGCGCTCGCGCAGCTTCACGCGGCCGGCTATCTCGCTGACTCGGACCTGCTGCAGGCGCCGATGTGGGATTCGCAGGCGACGCCGGCGATCGCGGTCACGTACGCGAACGCGTACACGCGCTCGCGCGTCAGCGACAACCTGTGCAACTTCAGTTTCGCGACGACGAACCCGGCGACGGGCGCCGTCGCCGCGCCCGCCACGTCGCCGATGACGAACCTGTTCGGCGCGGGCAACGGCGTGCCGCCGACGAACGGCATCAATCTCGTGTTCAACGGCGCGTCGGGCGGCGTCGACCACCGGCTCGCGACGCCGGACGCGAGCTTCGCGGGCGCGTTTTGCCTGCGTCAGCTCTGGAGCGCGAACCAGCTCGGCATCGGCGCGAACGTCGACGCGGTGCGCGTGAACGCGAACCTGCAGCACAAGCCGGCGATCATCGTGCACGGCCGCAGCGACGCGCTCGTGCCCGTCAACCACGCGTCGCGCGCGTATGTCGCGCAGAACAGCGCGACCGAGGGCAACGCGAGCCAGCTGTCGTTCTACGAAGTGACGAACGGCCAGCATTTCGACGCGTTCCTGCCCGTGCCCGGCTTCGACACGCGCTTCGTGCCCGTTCACTACTACGACGAGCAGGCGCTCAACCTGATGTGGAACCACCTGAAGAACGGCGCGCCGCTGCCGCCGTCGCAGGTGATTCGCACGGTGCCGCGCGGCGGCGTGCCGGGGGCCGCGCCCGCGCTGTCGACGGCGAATCTGCCGCCCATCGTCCAGTCGCCCGGCGCGAACGCGATCACGGTGAGCGCGGGGGCGATCGACGTGCCGCTCTGACGCGGCGTCGCACGCACCTGATTGCCCGCGACGGCCGGCCCGCACGCACGTGCGGCCGGCCGTTTTTCATTGGCGAACCGCATCGGCCGGATCGCCGCGATTCGTCATTTTTCCTGTAACAAATTCTTACTTTACGTTGCAGACCGGCGCTTCTAATATGCGCCGATATTTGCTCATATTTTTAAAAATTACATGTGACTAATATATTTCTGTTTCATTAATTAATCCTTTCTGGAATATTTTTCGGTCCTCGAAAAATCGGATTCCGTTGGCGGATGATGATTAATCGAAAATCGGGTGGGGATTATTTTTTGTAAAAGAACAATGCCCGCGGCCGCTTGGCTGCTGGCAGTGGGGCGGGCTTGTCTGCTCGGAACGCAGGGGGCGTCCCGCGCGGTCGGCATTTCGATTGCCGATTTTATTCTGGAGTTGATTCCAGTGCGTCGAACCGGAAATTCGAGCGGGTAAATAATTCCGTGCGCCAATGCTGCGCATGGCGAAAATGCTCGGGTGCGCGTCGCATAACGGTCGCATTCCAAGCGAGGAACGTCGATGAAATCATCCGTTTCAATCGGCGGAATTTATCGTTCTATTCGAGAGGGCAATAATGAAGACACAGAAGTCCTTGAAAGACGGTTTCGCGCTCAGATTGGGCAGGGCGGCGCGACCGGTCGCCGCTGCCGCCCTTGCCGCGCTGTTCGTCGCCGCGTGCGGCGGCGATGACGGAGGCGGTGGCAGCCCGTCGCTCGCGGCCGCGAACGTCGCGAACTCGGCGACGTCCGCGAACGCGACGACGGCCGCCGACGCGACGACCAACGCCGCGCTGCCGCCCGATCAGCCGTACATCGACAACGACGTCTACGGCACCGGCCCGAACGATTCCGTGACGGACGCGACGGAAGGCGCGGCGCTCGTGCACCGGCAGGTGAAGCTCGGCGACCAGACCCTCACCTACACGGCGACGGCCGGCCACCTCGTGACGATCGATCCGATCACGTCGAAGCCGAACGCGAAGATGTTCTACGTCGCGTACACGCTCGACAATCCCGATCCGAAGAAGCCGCGCCCCGTCACGTTCTTCTACAACGGCGGCCCGGGTTCGTCGGCGGTTTACCTGCTGCTCGGCTCGTTCGGGCCGAAGCGGCTGCAGTCGTCGTTCCCGAACTTCACGCCGCCCGCGCCGTACCGGCTGCGCGACAACCCGGAGAGCCTGCTCGACCGCTCGGATCTCGTGTTCATCAACCCGGTCGGCACCGGCTACTCGGCCGCGATCGCGCCGGCGAAGAACAAGGATTTCTGGGGCGTCGACCAGGACGCGCACTCGATCGACCGCTTCATCCAGCGCTACCTGACGAAGTACGCGCGCTGGAACTCGCCGAAGTTCCTGTTCGGCGAATCGTACGGCACGGCGCGCAGCGCGGTGACGTCATGGGTGCTGCATGAGGACGGCATCGAGCTGAACGGGATCACGTTGCAATCGTCGATCCTCGACTACTCGAACGCGGTGAGCGCGATCGGCATCTTCCCGACGCTCGCGGCCGACGCGTTCTACTGGAACAAGACGACCGTCAGCCCGAAACCGGCCGATCTCGACGCGTACATGGCGCAGGCGCGCAGTTATGCGGACAACGTGCTCACGCCGCTCGCGCAGGCGCCGAATCCGCAGGACGGGGGCTTCGTCAACGTGCGCCTGAACCTGAACCTCGCGGCCGCGCAGCAGATGGGCGCATACATCGGCACCGATCCCGTCTCGCTGATCCAGACGTTCGGCAATCCGGCCGCGCTCGGCAACGTGCCGTCGTCGGACGACAACCCGCCGTACACGTTCTTCCTGACGCTCGTGCCGGGCATCCAGATCGGCCAGTACGACGGACGCGCGAACTACACGGGCAAGGGCATCGCGCCGTACATCCTGCCGAACTCGGGCAGCAACGATCCGTCGATCAGCAACGTCGGCGGCGCGTACACGGTGCTGTGGAACGACTACATCAACAACGACCTGAAGTACGTGTCGACGTCGTCGTTCGTCGATCTGAACGACCAGGTGTTCAACAACTGGGACTTCAGCCACACCGATCCGACGGGCGCGAGCCGCGGCGGCGGCAATACGCTGTACACGGCGGGCGACCTTGCCGCGACGATGAGCCTGAACCCGGACCTCAAGGTGCTGTCGGCGAACGGCTACTTCGATGCGGTGACGCCGTTCCATCAGACTGAGCTCACGCTACAGCAGATGCCGCTCGATCCGTCGCTCAAGTCGGCGAACCTGACGATGAAATACTATCCGTCGGGCCACATGATCTATCTGAACGATCATTCGCGGATCGCGATGAAGGCGGATCTCGCCACGTTCTACGACGGCGTCCTGGCGGACCGCACGGCGTTGCAGCGCGTGCTGCTGCGTCAGCAGAAGGCGCTGCAGTTGAAGCAGCAGAAGCAACAGCAGGGGCAGTGACGCGGGGCTAGCCGTTTTCGGCCAGGCCGCTCGCCGTCGTCTCGCGACGGCGGGCGGCCAACGCTAGGGGGCGGCGGCTTCGCGGCGATCGTTGCCTCGCGGGCGCATCGCGCTCGCGAGGTTTTTTTGCGTGGCGGTTGCGCGAAGGCTGAGTGGCTGCGTCGAGCCGCGTCGGAGACAGCGAAGGGACGAAGGGACGAGGGGACGAGGGGACGAGGAGACGACGGCTGCGAAGGGTGGCGAGGCGCAGCGATGGGCTGCGATGGCCGGCGCGGCACCGCACCGCGCGATCGCGGCGCGCCCGACCAACGCCTGGCGCGCGCGATGCGGGTCAGGAAAGCACGAGCTTCGCGCCGACCGCGACGAGCGTCGTCGCGAGAAGCCGGCGCAGCAGCCCTTCGGGCGCGCGCGCCGACAGATGGCTGCCGGCGACGATGCCCGGCACCGAGCCGATCAGCAGCGACACCAGCATCGACCAGTCGACCGAGCCGAGCATCCAGTGCCCGATGCCGGCGACGAGCGTGAGCGGAACCGCGTGCGCGATGTCGGAGCCGACGATGCGCGTCGTCGACAGCGCCGGGTACAGCAACAGCAGGACCGTCACGCCGATCGCGCCCGCGCCGACGGACGTCAGCGACACGAGCACGCCGAGCACGGCGCCCGTGAGCACGGTCGCGGCGAGCGTGCGCGCCGGGCTTGGCGGCAGCGCGCGCGTGCGCCGCGCGGCGAATGCGGCGAGTTGCGGGCGAAACAGCAGAGACAGCGACGTGAGGAGCAGCGCGGCGCCGAGCACGAGCTGGATCATCCGGCTCGTTTCCTGCGAGTGCATGCCGTGCGAATGCAGGAACCACAGCGTGATCGCGGCGGCGGGCACGCTGCCCGCCGCGAGGCGCCCGGTGATCCGCCATTCGACCGTGCCCTTGAGCCCGTGCACGAAGGTGCCCGTCGCCTTCGTGATCGCCGCGTACAGCAGATCGGTGCCGACTGCGGTTGCCGGATGCACGTTGAACAGCAGGACGAGGATCGGCGTCATCAGCGAGCCGCCGCCGACGCCCGTCAGACCGACGAGGAAACCGACGAGGAGGCCGGACAGGGAGTAGAGCGGATCGATATGAGGCAACGACATCGGCGGAGAACGTTAGGCGTTTGAAAGCGACGGCGCGAGGCGAATCCGACATTGTCGCAAAACTCGCGAGTCGATGCGGAAATGCGCAAAAAGATCGGGGAAGAACCGCGAGGGCGTCGAGCGGACGAAGGCAGTCAGCCGCGCGCGGCATGCGATGCGAGATCGGGCGTGAAGAGGGCGGCGGCGGACGGCGCGGCCGCACCCCGCCGCCCGCGCGAAGCCGCCGGCGCCGGAGCTCGATCGCCAGCCGCGAACGATGCGCTCGGAAGGTGTCGCGCGGCGGTGCGCTCGAAGGCGAGCACGCACGGCGCAACGCTTAACCGGCGACCGGCGACCGACAACCGACAACCGACAACCGACAACCGACAACCGGCGACCGGCGACCGACAACCGACAACCGACAACCGGCAACCGGCAACCGGCGACCGGCAACCGACAACCGACAATCGGCAACAGGCGAGCCGCACCCCGCCGCGAGCGATGCGCGCCGCCGGCGCAGCCCGCGTGTTTCGCGCCACTCAATGCGCTGCGCCGCGCAGCTCGGCCGCGGCGTTCGACTGCGCGCGGATGCGCAGCGCGAACGCGAGGCACGCGGCGGCGGCGGCGAACACGGCGCCGCACGCGAACGCGACGCGATAGCCGCCGTTGAGCGCGACGGGCAGCGCCGCGTGCGCGGCGACGAGCGAATCGGTGCGCGCGGACGCGACGCTCGCGAGCACCGCGAGGCCGAGCGCGCCGCCCATCATGAACGAGGTGTTGACGATCCCCGACGCGAGCCCCGAATCGCTCGGCGCGACGTCGCTCATCGCGGCGAGCAGCACCGGATTGAACGCGACGCCCGCGCCGATGCCGAGGAGCGCCATGCCCGGCAGCACGTGCGCGACGAAGCCGCCGTCGGCGGGCGCGCGCGCGAAGAGCGCGAGGCCGATCGCGGCGGCCACGAGCCCCGCCGCGATCGGGCCGCGGATGCCGAAGCGCATCACGATCTTCGCGGACAAGCCGAGCGAGAACGCGGCCATGATGAGGTTCGCGGGCAGGAATGCGAGGCCCACCTCGAGCGGCCCGTAGCCGAGCACGCGCTGCATGTAGAGCGCGGACAGGAAGAACCACGCGAACATCGCGGCCGCCCACAGCACGCCGATCGCGTTCGCGGCCGCGACGTTGCGCTTCGCGACGAGCACGAGCGGCATCAGCGGATGCGCGACGCGCGCCTCGATCGCGACGAACGCCGCAAAGAGCGCGGCGGCGCCGGCGAGGAGCGAGACCGTTTGCGTCGACAGCCAGCCGGCCTCGTTGCCGTTCACGACGCCGTAGACCGCGAGCATCAGCGAAGCCGTCACCGCGACGGCGCCCGCGACGTCGAGCCGCGCGTCGGCCGCCTGCGCGCGCGCCTTCGGCAGCAGCGCGGCGGACAGCGCGTAGACCACGACGCCGATCGGCAGGTTCACGAGGAAGATCCAGTGCCAGCTGAGCACGCTCGTGAGGAAGCCGCCGAGCAGCACGCCGAGGCTGCCGCCGCCCGCGCAGACGAAGCCGTAGACGCCCATCGCCCTCGCGCGCTCGCCCGGCTCGATGAACAGATTCATGATGAGCGACAGCGCGACGGCCGACACGACCGCGCCGCCGAGCCCCTGCACCGCGCGCGCGGCGATCAGCACGGCCTGCGTCTGCGCGAGCCCGCACGCGAGCGATGCGAGCGTGAAGAGCGTGAGGCCCGCGAGGAACATCCGGCGGTGGCCGTACAGGTCGCCGAGGCGGCCGCCCAGCAGCAGGCAGCCGCCGAACGTCAGCATATAGGCGTTCACGATCCAGACGAGTGCGGTTTCGGCGAAGCGCAGGTCCGCGCCGATCGACGGCAGCGCGACGTTGACGATCGTCGAGTCGAGCACGATCATCAGCACGCCCAGACAGAGAACGACGAGCGCGTACCAGCGCTTCGGGCCGTGCAGGCCGTGTGTCATGGGGAGGCCTCCGAAGGAAGGGAGGCTGCATTGTAAGCTCGCTGTGAGGCGTCTTGCTGCCGGTTGCTGACAGGCGACGCGTCGTTCGCGCGCGGGCCGCGGCGACGCGCGGCCCGCGCGCGCAGGCTCACCGGCGGAACGTGTCGACGGCGGCGCGGCCGACCGCGGGATCGTCGGTGAAGAAGCCGTCGATGCCCGCGCGCAGATACGCCTGGATCTCGCGCACCGAGCCCGCCGTGTTGCGCGCACTCGGCGCGCCGCCGTCCTTCAGCGAGCCCGGCAGGAAGTTGTTTTCCGGCCGGAACGTGTACGGATGCACGAGCAACCCCGCCTCGTGCGCGTCGCGCACATAGTTCGTCGGCTGCTGCAGCGCGCCGTCGGCGCCCACCGGAATGATCGAGGTCTTGTACGGCCCGAGCGCGTTCGCATACGTCGCGATCTCGCGCATCCCGCTTTGCGTCGACAGATCGCCGTAGGTGCGCGCATCGCCCGCCTTCACGAAGTCGTACGGCCGTTGCTTCGGCTCGTCCATCAGCTGCACGAGCTTCCAGTTCGGCTGGCTCGCGCCGATGCGGTTGCGGATCGCCTTCAGGTTCGCGACTTCGAACGACTGGATGTAGACGGTCGCGTCGCGCGCGGTGTACGGGTCCTGGCGCAGCGCGTCGACGAGGCGGTCCTCGAGCGGCAGGCCGATCGACTGGAAGTAGGTCGGGTGCTTCGTCTCCGGATAGAGATGGATCGTGCGGCCGACCTGCGCGGACATTTGCTTCGCGAGCGCGACGATCTCGTCGAACGTCGGGATCTCGAACTGATCGTCGTACGCGGTGTTCGCCGGACGGTACTGCGGGATGCGCTCGCGCGCGCGCAGCGTCTTCAGCTCGGCGAGCGTGAAATCCTCGGTGAACCAGCCGGTGAGCGGCACGCCGTCGATCGTCTTCGTCGCCTTGCGGCTCGCGAACTGCGGCAGCGCCGACACGTTCGTCGTGCCCGAGATCTCGTTCTCGTGGCGCGCGACGAGCACGCCGTCGCGCGTCGCGACGAGGTCCGGCTCGATCACGTCCGCGCCGTCCTCGATCGCCTTGCGGTACGACGCGAGCGTGTGCTCGGGGCGCAGCGCGCTCGCGCCGCGATGGCCGACCACCTGCACCTTCGCCGAGATCGGCTGCGTGGGGGCGGGGTCGTCGCCGCCGCAGGCGGCGAGCGCGAGCGTCGCCGCGCACGCGAGCGCGACCGGGGAGAAAGCGAACAAGCGCTTGAAGAACATGTCGTCGATCCTGTGAAACGAAAACGGGCTTCGAAAAAGGGTGGCGTCGGCGGCGGGCGTTTGCGCCCGCGCGCCGCATGCGAGCGCGGCGCATTCCGCGCGGCCTGGGCCGGCCGGGATGCGATCGTCGCAGCGAATGATTACATATGTATTACGTATTGCTGTCTATTTTCGTGCGCCGGGCTGATGGCGCAAAGCCGGGTGCCGCGCGCGTCGGAACCGGCGACGAAGGCGCGGCGATGCGGATGCGAGCACGTCGTCGGCGCGCGCGAACGCGCGATGGGCCGCCGATCGAAGCCGCGGCGTCGCGCTCCATGCGAGGGAACGCGCGCGATCCCGTCCGGCTGCCCGTGCAATGCCGCGTCAGCGCTCGACGATCGCGGCGACGCCGAGCGCGATGAAGAGCGCGCCCGCGAGATAGCGCCCGGCGATCATCGCCGCGCCGCCCGGCGTCGCGCGTGTGCGCAGCGGATGCGCGAGCGCGATGCAGGTCAGGTCGGCGAGCGAGAACAGCAGGTTCGCGCTCGCGCCGAGCAGGAAGAGCTGCCAGCCGACGCCGAGCGGCGCGGCCGGATCGACGAATTGCAGCAGGAACGACAGATAGAACAGCGCCGATTTCGGATTCGACGCCTCGATGAGCGCGCTCGACGAGATCACGTTCCTCGGCACGGCGGACGGCGCGCCGTCGTCGCCCGCGCGCGAGCGGATGCGCTCGACGCCGAGCCAGACCAGATACGCGCCGCCGGCGACGCGCAGCGCGTGATAGAGCCACGGCGACGTGTCGAAGACGACGACCGCGCCCACCGCGACCGCGCAGATCTGGACGAATGCGCCGAGATGGATGCCGAGCGCCGACAGCACGCCCGCGCGTCGGCCGTGCTGCAGCGTCAGCGAGACCGTTTGCAGCAGCGCCGGGCCCGGGATGAAGCCGAAGCCGAGACAGGTGACAATGAAGGCGAAAGTCGGGTTGACCGTCATGGGGAATCGCTCGTCGAGGAAACGCGGGACCGGCCCGGCGGCGATGCTCTGCGGCTCGAATCGGCCACGGCGCGTATCGACCGCGGCGCGCCGATGCCGCATGCAAGCGCGCCTGCGGCATGCGTGGCACGTGGTGCAATCTGCAGACGAAACGGCCGATCAGGCGAGCTTAAGGCACGGCGGCGTTGCCGGGCAATCGAAAGATGGCGGCGGGCACGGGACGGCTGGCGCAGGCGTCGCACGTGCGGCTGGCGCGGCGCGCGATCCCGGCGCCGCGGCTCAGACCCGCTTGTAGAAGAACGTCGTCGCGCACGGCGCGCCGTCGGGCATCAGCGCGTAATCGGGCACGACGCCGACGCGCTGCCATCCCGCGCGCCGGTAGAGCCGCTCGGCGTCGCCGCCCGTCACCGTGTCGAGCACGAGGACGGTCTTGCCGGCCGCGCGCGCGGCACCGTCGAGCGCGTCGAGCAGCCGCTGCGCGACGCCGCGGCGCCGCGCGTCGCGATGCACGAGCATCTTGGCGACGTCCGCGCGATGCGGCTGGTTTTCCGGCAAGCGCGTGATCATCTGGACCGTGCCGACGATGCGGCCGTCAGCGTGTTGCGCGACGAAGAGCGTGCGATCGCCACGCGCGACGCCATCGGCCACGTCGCGCCAGAACGCGCGCGCCTTGTCTCGCGCGAGCGGCGCCATGAAGCTCACCGACGCGCCGCCTTCGACGCAATCGATCAGCACGTCGGACAGCGCGTCGATGCACGCGGCCGCTTCGTTCGGCCCGACGCAGCGCACGTCGATCGAGTCGCTCATTCGATTCTCCCGGCACGGATCGCGTTCGCAGCGGCGAGCGCGACGACGTAGCGCGCGGCCTTGCGGCCCGGATTGAAGAAGAGGGTCGGGCGATCGACACGCATCGCGAGACAGTCGCCGGCGGCGACGCGCCACGTGTCGTCGCCGCTCGTGATGTCCATTTCGCCTTCGAGCATCCAGATCTGCTGATGCCAATCCGCGTCTCGCTCGCCGGTGTCGTACGCGACGCGCTCGCCGGGCGGGAACCTCACCTCGACGAGCTGCAGCGGCGACGCCACCGCGGGCGACAGGCTGCGGCGCACGTAGCCCGACGCCGGATCTTTCCAGACCGGCTGCTCGGCGGCGCGAGCGAGCGGCGACGCGGCGTGCGCGTCGCGATCGTCCTCGAACAGCGACGCGAGCGACACGCCGAGCGCATTCGCGAGCCGTTCGAGCACGACGGCCGTCGGGCTGCTTTGCGCGCGTTCGATGAGCGAGATGTTCGAGCGGCTCACCTTGCTGCGTTCTGCGAGCGCGTCGAGCGAGTAGCCACGAAGGTCGCGGAGGGCGCGCACACGGCGCGCGATCAGTTGGTTGACGTCCATGCAATCCAGTATATTGGATAAAAATCCAGAATACTGGATGACGTGTCGGGCGATGCGATCACGTGCGCATCGAAGGCGCGTTCGGCGGCCGGATCGAGCGGATCGCTCGCGCGGCGCGGCGCGTTGGCGAAGCGCCGCGCCGCTCGCACCGTCGTACGGCCGCACCGCTGCACCGCCGCCCCCGGCTCAGGCGGCCGGAGGTGCGACGCTCGGCTTTACTTCGCGTCCTCGAGGCGGATCGTCCCCTTCAGATGCAGGGACTCGCCGTTGCGATGCGCGATGTTCGTGTAGACGACGCCGTTCTCGAAATCTTCGACGTGCACGACGTTGTCACCGCTCTTCGGCTCGTGCCAATAGACCATGAATACTTGCGGCCGGATCTGCGTCGCCTTGTATTCGACGGTGTCGGTCGCGCCTTGGTACTGGCCGGACGTGCCGACGAACGTCATCGTGTGGTCGTCCTTGAAGTCGAGGCGAAAGCCGATGTCGCCGAACTGCACGAGCGCCTTCCTCCCCGCGGCCGGGAAGGCGGACGCCGCGCCGGCGACGGGCCATTGCATCTCGCCCTTGATGACCTTCGCGCTCATTTCGAGCGACGACACGTCGGCGAGGTTCGGATAGCGCGCCTTCATCGCGGCGATCAGCTCCGCGGAATTTTTTGCTTTCGGGGCTTCCGCGTCGAACGCGACCAGATAATCGCGCGTGAACTTCACGGACGCGAGCGTGTACGGTTCGCTGCCGTCCGAATTCGCGAGGTAGTGGCCGGGCACGACGAGTTTCGGATGCAGCGCCGCGATCCTGTCGAGCGTCTTGATCCAGTTGCGGCGCGATTCCGGCGTCTGCGTATCGGCGATCCACACGTGGATGTTCGCCGCGACCGGAATGCCGCCGATGACCGCGCGCGCGGACGGGATCGACACGAACGTGCGGTCGGGCGACGCGCCGTCGAGCCCGACGATGCGCAGCTCGTGACCGTCGAGCGTCAGCTTGTCGCCCTTGAGCGGCTGCGGCACGACGAGCGAGCGCGGCGCGTTGTCCTTCAGGATCGGCCCCCAGTACGCGAGTTTGTCGTCCTTGTTCGCCCGGATTGCGGCGACCGTCTGCGGCGTCGCGACGATCTTCGCATCCGGGAACGCGGCCTTGATCGTATCGAGGCCGAAGTAGTAGTCCGGATCGCTGTGGCTCACGTAGACGAGCTTGAGCGGCTTGCCGGTCGCCTTGATCTTGTTGACGAGGGCTTCGGCGTCGTTGCGCTGGAACTGTGCGTCGATGAGGATCGTGCCGGTCTTGCCGGTGACGATTTCCGACGACACGGGAAAGAGGCTTTTCTCGCCGGGGTTGTAGACGTCGATCTGAAGCGGTGCGGCGGCGTCCGCCGCATGAGATGGGCTTGCGCCGAACAAGGAAGCGGCTGCGGCGGCGAGCGCCACGAGGGAGCGCTTGAACATGAAGGATTCCCTGAGAGTATTGGTTTTGTGAAGGCGACGCGTGGGCAAGCGATGCGGCGTCGTCGAAGCAGGACGGTATCATCGAATCGGAATCTGGGCGCGTCACCTCGCTGAAAAGTTAGCAAAACGAATCGACAAATCGACACGGCACCGGCTGCATTGCCGGTCGTCCCGAAAACCGGAAGCCTTGCGCCGCGCGCGTCGCGCGACGGAAGCGAACCGTCGTGCAATTGGTGCTAGTATCTGCGGAACAGGTAGTTACCGGTGGAAACTATAGACTGGATGGCAACGATGAGGAAGAACGCACCGAAAGGTGAGCAGATTACCGAGAGGAAACCTTCGCTTCTCGACGCGCTGCGCAAGGGTAACGTGTACGCGTCGGAATGCCCGACGCGGCTCGTGCTCGATCGCATCGCGGACAAATGGACCGTGCTGATCCTCGCGCTGCTGTCGCATCAGCCGCTGCGCTTCAACACGTTGTTGCGGCACATCGAAGGCTTGTCGCAGAAGGTGCTGTCGCAAACGCTCAAGCGGCTGGAGCGGGACGGTCTCGTCGCCCGCACCGTTTACGCGACGGTGCCGGTATCGGTCGAATATGCGCTGACGCCGCTCGGCCACACGCTCGCGCATTCGATCTCGCCGATCATCGTGTGGGCGGAGACGCACATCGACGCCGTGCTCGACGCGCGCACGGCCTATGACGCCCAGAAAAGCGGCGCGACCGACTGAGCGATCGCAAGCGTTCGGCCGGCTCGTAATCGGCGCCGCGAAATATCGAGAAAAATAAATGCCGGCGCAATGTGATTTTTATTCCCGACTGATGTTTTTTCTGGCGAATCGAAACAACGCCATTGTTTCCTGCATCGTACGAAACGAGCGAAAAATGCGGAAAGGGTTGCTTTGATGCGCCGCGTCATTCATCATGCTTGCGAGAAAGCAACGCGAAAGCTGTTCGATCGGAATTTGACATCGCCAAGTACGGCGTTTGAAAAAACGTTGAGAACATTGAGTGGTCGAGGTTTGTCGTGGCTCGGATGTTTGGAACCATGTGTCGGTTTACACGGCCCATTCATCGGATCATAGTCATGGCAAATAAAGCAGCACGATAACTACGAGCGTACTTACGGAGACTGAGGATGATACGCACATACGAGGGGTCGGCGGAGCAGTTGTCTTTTCAAATTCCCATTCGGGCAGTCGTCGCGCGCATTGCTTTCCCGCGCAATCGCATCGCTAATTAGCCGTCGATATTCATTCAATTTCCGCTTGAGGGCGCCGCATCGCCATGCCGCGTCGCGAATCGGCGCGCGCATTGAATTCCGCGGGTCGATTCCGCACTGACCGCGCGTTCGCGGCCAAGCGTCGCGAATCGCCGCGTCGCCAGTCGGCGACACCGAGATACCAACCATCCGGCGGGCGGTAAGGTCACGCCGGACGAGACCGGATTCGATCAAAAAGGAGGGGTGATGTTTTGCATTCCTAATCTTCGCGCTGCCGTGTTGTCCTGTGTGGTCGCCGCGATGCCGTTCGTCGCCGGCTGCGGCGGCGGCGACGATCCCAGCCCGATACAGGTCGGGCAATGTTCGGGCGGCTCGTGCCCGCCGAGCGGCCCGAGCACGACGCCGCCTACGGTGACGAAGCTCTGCCCCGACGCACTCGATTACTCGACGACGTACACGGGCGGGTCGGGCAGCGGCGAATACGTGAAGGTCAAGTTCGATACCGCGAAGAAAACGTATCAGATGCAGTTCGTCGCGTCGTCGGTGCCGACGTCGGCGGGGCAGATCAACAACACGCGCGCCGGTCTCACGATCAACGGCACGTTCCACAACGCAACGGGCCTGCCGACCGCCGAGCAGAACCGTTGTGCGTTCGTGCTCGACAACGGCGCGACGAGCGACGGCGCCTATTCGGTGACGATCAACCGAGCCGATCCGCCGATGCTGTTCGTCGGCATGGGCGTCGTGGGCGGCGGCATTCCGGGCGCGACGGTCGCGTTCTCGGGCCTTCAGCTGTTTCCCGGCTTCACGATAGGCACGGTGCCGTCGCGCACGTTCGATTTCTATCCGTTCATCGGTTTTACGGACACCGAAACGGATTTCACGAAAGTAGCGGGCGCCTACAACGAAGTCGGCGTGCACCTGCTGCCGACGGGCACGTCGTTCCAGACGGCCGCGCCGCAAGGCTGGCAGCCCGATGTCGTGAACTGGACTCAGACGCTCAATGCGGACGGTTCGTGCACGATCACGCCGGGCAGCGACTACTCGTGCCGCACGACCGGCATGCCCTGGACGCTGCGCACGAACGCGGACGGCTCGCCCGACAACGTGTTCGTGAGCCATCCGCAACCGAACCAGCCGTATCCGTCCGCGGGGCAGGGGCAGCCGCTCGTGATCATCACGCCGAGCCAGGCGCAGGGCGTGATGATCGTCGGCAAGCTCAACGGCCGGCTCGTGCCAGTCGTCATTCGCGTCGGCTACGCGAACGTCAACGCGGGCAATCCGCTCGCGTCGGTCGCCGATGCGGAGATCGGCATCTCGGTGCTCGCGCCCGTCACGCCGCTCGCGGCGAATTCGCTGCAAGGCGGCTTCATCGGCGCGACGAGCGCGGTTGCGTGCGGCGTCGTGAGCTTCGGCGGCACTTCGAACGCGCCCGCCAACAGCGGCTCCGCGTTCGACAACACGACGCCTCATCCCGAATTGCCCGGCACGTATCACGACGGCTTCTTCTATCCGTCCGCCGGAAACTGCACGGACGGCTCGGCCGTGTCGACGCTCGCGGCGAACTATACGTCGACGCTGTTCCAGGGCGCGACTGCGGCATTTCTCGATCCGATGACGTCGTCCGTGAGCTCGCAGTTCTCGCTCGATTACACGCAGACGACGCCCGGCAAGATCAAGGTGACGGCGACGCGCGACTTCAATGCGCAAGGCAGCACGGGCGCGGTCGCGATCTTCAAGAAAGGCGACTACGGCTGGCTCATCAAGGTCGGCGACGTGTACGGAATGGTCGTCAACAACAGCCAGTACAACCCGTTCTTCACGGTCGGCGCATTCGTTCAGTAACGCATGACATGGCGGCGGCGCCGGGCGCCGCCGCGGACTTCACGATATCGAGGATTCCTATGTATTGGAGAAAATCGCTGGCCGCCGCCGTACTGGCTCCCGTCCTGACCGCCTGCGGCGGCGGGGACGATCCGCCGCCCGCGCCCGTCGTCCGGCTGTGCCCGAAGACGATCGATTACAACACCGTGTTCACGGGCGGCTCGGGCTCGGGCGAACTGGTCCGCGTGCAGCTCGACACGACGAAGATGACGTTTCAGATCACGTATCTGGCGTCGCCGGTGCCGGCGGCGACGGGCACCGTGCAGCCGACGCGCGATACGCCGCCGAACAACGTCGTGACGGGCACGCTGACGGACGAAACGGGGCTGCCGACCGAAAAGCTGAATCAGTGCACGTTCCGGCTGAACAACGCGAGCCTCGATCCGAACCGTCCGGCGCGCGTGTTTCTCGGCGAAGGCGTGCTGGGCGGCGCGATACCCGGCGCGACGATCCAGTTCGGCGGCGTGATCGGCGTCGGCCAGATTCCGAAGACGACGTTCCCTTACTACCCGTTCATCAGCTTCTCCGATCAGGAGACCGATCTTTCGAAGATCGCGGGCAACTACAACCAGCTCGGCTATCACCAGGTGCCGTCCCAAAACTTCGCGCCGGCGGCGGTCGACGCGAAGGTCACGATCAACGCGGACGGCACGTACGTCGAGACTGACAACTTCGGCAAGAAGAACGGCGGCCAGCCGCTCGCATCGAGCGCGACCGTCAATCAGAAACTGACGCTGCGCGCGGACGCGCCGGCGTTCCAGTCGCTCAACTATCAGCCGCAGATTGCGGCGACGCTGCCGTCGCTCGATCCGACGAAGGCGGGCAAGGGCATCCTGATCGTTGGCAAGCTGCGCAATCAGCTGGTGCCGATCTTCATCCGCACCGGCGCGGCGAATGCCGACCTGACGCAAGGCTCGCCCGTCGCGGACGACGAATCAGGGATCTCGATCCTCAGCCCGCAGGCGACGATCGCGTCGGGCTCGCAGAACGGCGAGTACACGGGGGTCGACAGCGTGCTCGACTACCGTGCGACGGCGCTCGTCGGCGCGCAGGCGACGCTGCTCGATCCGTTCCATGCGTCGCAGGTCGCGCTCACGCGCTCGCTCGATCTCGATTACACGCAGGCCGTGCCGGGCGTCGTCACGACGGTCCAGACGAATGCCGCGTCGGGGCCGCCTACCGGCAAGTTCATCTTCACGGGCGGCGTGTTCGGCTTTCTCGACATGAGCGACGTCAACAACCCGTATTTCACGGTGGGCGCGTTCGTGCAGTGAGCGCCGCGCGCAACAGGAGACACACGGCGACGCGCGGCTTGCAGCCCGCGTCGACCGACCGGAGTATCAGGAGACTTCATGAAGAAGCTGATTGCCGCGTGCGTCGTTGCCGGTGCATCGACGAGCGCTTTCGCGCAGGGGGCGGGCGATTTGGTCGCGACGCTCGGCTGGCTGCACGTGATGCCGCAGGATTCGACCAACGGCCTCACCACCAACGTCGTCAATTCGCCGATCAACGGGCCGCTGCGGCTGCCGGGATCGTTCACGTCACCGGGCACGAGCCTCACGGTCAACAACGCGGACACGGTAGGCCTCACGTTCACGTACTTCTTCACCGACCATATCGCGGTGACGTCCGTGCTCGGGATTCCGCCGGAGTTCGCACTGACGGGGCATGGCGTCATCCGGCCGCCCGGTCCGTCCGGATCGCTCGGCAGCGTCGATCTCGGCAATCCGGCGAATCAGCCCGCCGTGAAAAATGCGCGGCAATGGAGCCCGACGATCATCTTGAACTACTACTTCAATTCGCCGACCGCGAAGTTCCGGCCGTTCGTCGGCATCGGCGTGGCGTACAGCTGGTTCTCGAACATCGAGCTCAACGGCAATTTCGCGAAGGACATCAACGACAACCTCGGCAGCGTGCTCGCGGCGGGCGCCGGCAAGCCGGGGCCGACGTCGGTCGAGGGGAAGGCTTCGTCGTCGTTCACGCCGGTCTACAACCTCGGCGCGAGCTATGCGTTCGCGAAGAACTGGGCGCTGACGGCGACGCTGTCGTACATGCCGCTCAAGACGTACTCGTCGCTCGTCATCAAGGCGGCCGACGGCACGACGCTCGCGACGACACGCACGCGGCTGAAGGCCGATCCGCTCATCACGTTCGTCGGGATTTCCTACAAGTTCTGAGCCATGGGCGCGCGGCGCCGGCGCCCGGGCTTCCTGTGACCGAGCGGTCGCGATTCGTCGGCTGCGACGTCACGTCACTGGCGGCATGCCGCCATTCGTCAAGTGAGGCAGACCCATGCGTAACCGTAAATTTGTTCCGTTCGTTGTCGCGTTGGCATTCGCAGCGGCCGCAGCTACGCCAGCGCTCGCCGTCACCGTATCTCGCGTCGACGGGCAGCCGATGAATCCGAACGGCGAGCCGTTCTCGGCGACGTCGTCTCCCAACGAAACGCTGCTGACCAAGGGCTCGATTTCCGCGAACTGCGTCGCGACGTTCAACGGCACGATCACGCCCGCGGGCATCGTCAACATCACGTCGACGACGTTTACCGGCAGCAACAGCCTGTGCGGGCTCATCAAGGGCAGCGCGAGCGGCACGAGTCCGTGGACGGGCCAGGCCGACAGCGCGACGCAACTGACGATCAACAACGCGCAGGTCAACGTGACGCTGCTCGGCCAGTGCGGCCCGAGCAAGATCGTCACGACGTGGAGCGATGCGAATTCGTCGCTGACCTTCAGCAATGCGGTGCTGACGCCGGACTGCAAGGTGACGGGGACGGTCGTGACGTCGCCGAAGTTCCGCGTGCAGTAATTCGCGTTCGTCGGGGTTCCTGCGTGCGGCGGCTCGTCGATCATGAGCCGCTGCGCGTGCATTGCGCGAACGCGGCCGCCAGGAGCCGCCGCGTTCGCGAGACGAAATGCGACCGAAAGGCCGCCTGACGCGAGGGCAGCCGCGCATGCCGTTATGCCGGGATGCGCGGCCCGGCGAGCATCGCGATCGCGCTGAAGGGGTAGGCGCGTGGGGCCGCGATGCGCGTCGCGCGATGCGTGCGCGGGTGGCGCGCAGGCGCGCGAAACGGGTGCGAAGGCGAAACAGCCGTCGCGCCGGCGTTTCGGAGCCCGATCGAAAGTGGGGCGGCCGTCGTCGAAAAGAATGGGGCGACGCGTTCGCGCATCGACGCGGCGCGCGGAGTCGAGCCTTCGACGCATGGGCGAAGGCGGCTCGTGCGCGACGTGCAGCGACAGTTGCCGTCGCCCGAGTGCGGACACGATCCGCATCGCTATTTCTCGGATGACCCATGCCTGACAATCATAATCATCGCGTCGACGCCCAAGGCCTGTCGCTCGGCAGCTTGCGCACGGCAGCATGGCTTCGGCATATCCTCGATCATGCGGAGTGCTTCGCATCCTCGGCGGCGGCGAGCCGCGAGGCGCGCATCGCAACCGCCGCGCGCGACACGCTCGCGCGGGCGGGCGCGAACGCGCGACACGGCCCGGCGGCCGCCGCCGATCTTCTGAACGAACTGCTCGCGGCGCTGCAAGGCGGCGTGTCTGCGGACACGGCGCTCGCCACGGCTTTCGGCACATTCGAGCGCATGCCGACGAAGCGGCTGCTTGCGGCCGTGGATCGCCATCTGCCCGGTTCGAAAGCCGTGTTCGACGGCGCGTATGGCGTTGCCGACGCGTGCGGCTACGTCGGTCCCGAAATCGGCTGGGCCGCGCTCGACTCAATCGAGTTCGGCGTCGGGCGCGGGCTCGCCACGGACAGCGAAGTCGCCGAAGACGCGATGCGCGGTCTGGTGCGCTTCGACGGACGGGCGGCGGGCCGCGTGATCGACCGTGCGATCGGACGCATGTGGGGCGCGGACGAAAAGAGCATCGACGCGATGGCCGCACTCGCGGCGTTTTCGGCAACGCTCGCGGCGAACGTGCCCATCACGCTCGCCGCGTACGGCGGCGAACACAATGGCGTTGCGGCCGCGATTCGCGGCGAGCGACAGGATCTCGCTTCGACCGAGGGGCTGCTCGCCGCGCTCGCCGTCTGCCGGCTCGATCGCCTGACGGGCGCCGGCAGCTTCTGGGCGTGCTACCTGCTCGCGGGCGTGATGATCGCGGCGCCCGACATCGTGACTGCGATGGCTCGCCGCTTTCATGGCGACGCGCTGAACGCGTGGCTCGCTGCGCTTCTCGCCTCGCCCGCGCACAGCGAGGTCGGCGGTGCGGGCGCGGCTGCGCTTGCGCGGTTGTCCGCAACGATGAGCTTCACGTCGCGGTACAACCCGATCGTTCACACGAAGCGCAGATCGATGCGCTGAGTGCCGAGCCGGCCGCGCGGGCGGCCCACGCGGTTCGCGCTCAGATCGACGGGCCGATCTTGCCGAAGTGTCTGCCGGCCGCTTGGCGGCGAAACGCGCCGGCGATGTCGTCGAGCGCGAACGTGCGATCGATCGCCGGCTTGATGCCGGTCGCATCGATCGTGCGCGCCACGTCGATCTGATCCTTCGTGCTTCTCGCGAGCCCTGTCGTCGGATCGCCGGGTGCGATGTTCGGCGCGCGATCTTGATGAAGATGTCCGTTTCGTGAACGGCATCGAATTCGTTCGATTTTTTTTGAGCGAAATCACGAACCTTGGGAGGAGTCAAGTCGACATTTTTTATTCAATTCAAAGTGCATTTCATGTGGAAGAAGAAAGAATGTCGAGCGAATGAAATCGATATTTCATTTCGACATGAAAGATGATGGCTGGCGGTCGCCGATTGAATGTGTGCGGGCGAGTGGGCGTGCAAACGTCGCCGCATGTGCGGCCGTGCCTGACCATGTCGTAGATCGTCTGGGCGACGGAGCCGTGAGGAAGAGGCAGGGATGTTCGAGTCTCCGGATCTTTCTGGCCGCGCGGGAAGGAGTTTTGCTTCGCTCCGAGTGCCCTGCCATCCCCAACGGATCTGCGCAATGAGAGGCCGATCCTCGATCCTGACGATGATCGCACGTCGTCGTCTCGAGGGAGTGGCGAATGACATATTTTTCATGAAATATCAATGCAATTTTTTATTGAATTTTCATTGGATTTTTAAGGAATTTATGTATGCATTGAATAATGACATTTCTTGAGATTGAATGTAACGGAATGCAATGCATTGTTACGTTACGGCGTTCGTAACGACTGTATGGCGACACGTTAACTATGCTGCCCGTTCGGCATATCGAGCAATTAAATTCGCCGACGATTTGTGTTTTTGAAGAAAACAGTGCGCGATCGACTCGGCGCACATGCTGGCATGCTCCGTGCGATGACCTCCGCGCCGTAATGACGGCGGTACCTATCCACACGAGGTCACATATGAAACAAAACTTCAAGTTGACGAGCATTGCACTGTCCGCAGCAGTCGCGTTTGGGGTCGCGGCTGCGACGCCGGCCGTCGCAGGGGGGCTGAATACTCTTCCGGTCTCCGCATCGACCGGCGATCTCGGCGGCGCCGGCTCCGGCGGCGCGACATTGGCGTTCGCAGGCGACGCGCAGCATGGGGCGATCCATGCCGGCGCGCTCGGTTCGGCCGACGCGTCGATCAGCAGCGGCGCACTCGACAGCTTGGCGGGCGCGCTCGCGAACGCGGTGAGCCACAACCCCGTTCAGGGCGTCGTGAGCAACGCGGCCGGCACGCTGACGAATCTGGCGAACAACAACCCGCTGCCGGGCGCGCTGAGCAACGCCGCAAGCACGCTGCAAAACGCGGTGGCGAACAACCCGCTGCCCGGTGTCGCGAGCAACGCGGTGGGCACGCTGACGAATCTGGCGAACAACAATCCGCTGCCGGGCGCACTGAGCAACGCCGCAAGCGCGCTGCAAAACGCGGTGGCGAACAACCCGCTGTCCGGTGTCGCGAACAACGCGGTGGGCACGCTGACGAATCTGGCGAACAACAATCCGCTGCCGGGTGCACTGAGCAACGCCGTGGGAACGTTGACCGGGCTTGCAAGCAATAATCCGCTCGCAGGCGCGATCGGTGGACTGAGCAACACGCTGCCCGGCGCCCTTGGCAACACGGCCGGCGCATTGGCGGGCGCGGCGAGCAACGGCGCGGGCGCATTGGCCGGGGCCGTCGGCAACGTGACGGGTGTGCTCGCAGGCGCGGGCAGCAACGTGGCCGGCGCGCTCGCCGGCGTGGCGGCCAACAACCCGCTGCCGGGCGTCGTGAACAACGTGGCAGGTACGCTCGCGAACGCGATCGGCAGCAATCCGATCACGCCGATCACGACCGTCGTGAGCGGCCTGATTAACGCGCTGCCCGTCGCCAATCCGACGGGCGTGTTGACGGGCGCTGTCAACAACGTCGCGGGCACGCTCGCGCGAGCGGCGAACGGCAACCCGGTTACGGGCGCGGTCGCTGGCCTTGTGAGCGCGCTGCCCGTCAGCAATCCGGCTGGCGCGCTGACGAGCGCAGCGAACAACGCGGCAAGCGCGATCGCGACGGTCGCGGGCGGCAGTCCGGCTGCTGTGATCGGCGGCGCCGTCGGCGGCGGCGCGAGTGCGTTGACGGGAGCCTTGACGGGGGCGGCCGGCACGGGCGTCGCGACGGGCTCGCAACTCGGAAGCGTCGGCTCCGCCCTGATGGGTTCGGGCGCGAACTCGGCAGGGAAGGTCCTGACGTCGGGCGGCAACGCGTTCGGCAGCACGGCCGCCTCGACCGGCTCGCTGCTGTCGACGGGCGCCGCCGCCGCGAGCACGGTCGTCAACTCGGTGAGTTCGTCAGTCGGTGCGGTGGTGGGGTCGTTGCCGAACCTGACGGTCTCGTCGTCGAAGTCGACGGCACCCGCGTCGAGCCCGCTCGCTCCGGTCGCGTCGTCGATCGCGACGCTCGCCGGCGCGCTGCCGAAGTAATGGCGCGCGGCGCGTCCGGGCGATGCTGCGGGACGCGCCTTCGCTCTCCTTTCTATATAGGGGGCAGCGGCAGGCGGTAACCGGCCGGAAGGTGGTTGGCTAGAAGGCGAGGCAAGGCGGCATGGCGAAGAGGCCATGCCGCCTTGTCGTTTCGGAGCGAGATGCGTCGCGAAGCGCCACGGGGCGGGGCGCGGCGGCGGTTCGTCGCCGGCATTGGCCGTGCTGGCCGCCAGATCCGCGACCTGCCGTCACGGCGAATCGGCTTGGCCGTAAGGATTTCGTATGCGATGATTTTGTGCTCCGCATCGACCGAGTCGGCGCGGCAGATGCGCTGTCGATCCGCTCGGGAAATCCACGATGTGGCGCGCGACGCGTCCCGTCGCATCACGCGATGTTTTTGCAAGTATTTGTTTTTGTTGTAATTTGTGTGCGGCGCGATGTCGCCGTGCAGCCGTTTTCCCGGCCTTCCCACCCGCCGGATCGTCCCCGAATCGCGCGCGATTCCACTTCTTGAATTTGTCAAAACCCGTCCATATAATTAGCACTCGCTGCACGAGAGTGCTAACAATTCCTGCCGGCCGGCGAGCCGTCCGGTAGTTTCCCTCAGCGTTCTTCAGTCTCAATCAAGAGAGGAGTGAGTATGAACCTTCGTCCGTTGCACGATCGCGTGATCGTCAAGCGCCTGGATCAGGAAACCAAGACCGCCTCGGGCATCGTCATTCCCGACGCAGCCGCTGAGAAGCCGGATCAGGGTGAAGTTCTGGCCATCGGCCCGGGCAAGCGCGATGACAAGGGCGCACCGATCGCTCTCGACGTAAAGGTCGGCGATCGTGTTCTGTTCGGCAAGTATGCTGGCCAAACCGTCAAGGTCGACGGCCAGGAACTGCTGGTGATGCGCGAAGAAGACATCATGGCCGTGGTCAACGCTCAGTAAGCGTTCACCAACGGATCACAATCTCAGAGATTTCAAGGAGTTAGAAGATGGCAGCTAAAGACGTCGTATTCGGCGATTCCGCCCGCGCGAAGATGGTCGAAGGCGTGAACATTCTCGCCAACGCAGTGAAGGTCACGCTGGGCCCGAAGGGCCGCAACGTCGTGCTCGAGCGCAGCTTCGGCGGCCCGACGGTCACCAAGGACGGCGTGTCGGTCGCGAAGGAAATCGAGCTGAAGGACAAGCTCCAGAACATGGGCGCGCAAATGGTCAAGGAAGTCGCTTCCAAGACCAGCGACAACGCCGGCGACGGCACGACGACGGCAACCGTCCTCGCGCAATCGATCGTTCGCGAAGGCATGAAGTACGTCGCATCGGGCATGAACCCGATGGACCTGAAGCGCGGCATCGACAAGGCTGTCGCGGCAGCGGTGGAAGAGCTGAAGAAGATCAGCAAGCCGTGTACGACGAACAAGGAAATCGCACAGGTCGGCTCGATCTCGGCGAACAGCGATTCGTCGATCGGCGATCGCATCGCTGAAGCGATGGACAAGGTCGGCAAGGAAGGCGTGATCACCGTCGAAGACGGCAAGTCGCTGGCTGACGAACTCGACGTCGTCGAAGGCATGCAATTCGACCGCGGCTACCTGTCGCCGTACTTCATCAACAACCCGGACAAGCAAGTCGCCGTCCTCGACAACCCGTTCGTGCTGCTGCACGACAAGAAGGTGTCGAACATCCGCGATCTGCTGCCGGTGCTCGAGCAAGTCGCGAAGGCAGGCCGTCCGCTGCTGATCATCGCTGAAGACGTCGAAGGCGAGGCGCTTGCGACGCTGGTCGTCAACAACATCCGCGGCATCCTGAAGACCGTTGCGGTCAAGGCGCCGGGCTTCGGCGATCGTCGCAAGGCGATGCTGGAAGACATCGCGATCCTGACCGGCGGTCAGGTCGTCGCGGAAGAAACCGGCCTCACGCTCGAGAAGGCGACGCTGGCCGAACTGGGCCAGGCGAAGCGCATCGAAGTGGGCAAGGAAAACACGACGATCATCGACGGCGCAGGCGAAGCCGTGAACATCGAAGCGCGCGTGAAGCAAATCCGCACGCAGATCGAAGAAGCGACGTCGGACTACGACCGTGAAAAGCTGCAAGAGCGCGTGGCGAAGCTGGCTGGCGGCGTGGCGGTGATCAAGGTCGGCGCTGCGACCGAAGTCGAAATGAAGGAAAAGAAGGCACGTGTCGAAGACGCGCTGCACGCAACCCGCGCTGCCGTTGAAGAAGGCATCGTCCCGGGCGGCGGCGTCGCGCTGATCCGCGCACGCACCGCGATCGCGGCTCTGACCGGCATCAACGCCGACCAGAACGCCGGCATCAAGATCGTGCTGCGCGCGATGGAAGAGCCGCTGCGCCAGATCGTCACGAACGGCGGCGAAGAAGCGAGCGTCGTGGTCGCGGCGGTTGCTGCCGGCCAAGGCAACTATGGCTACAACGCAGCGACGGGCGAGTACGGCGACCTGGTGGAAGCCGGCGTCGTCGATCCGACCAAGGTTACGCGCACCGCGCTGCAGAACGCGGCATCGGTCGCCGGCCTGCTGCTGACGACGGACGCAGCCGTCGCGGAACTGCCGAAGGAAGACGCTCCGATGCCGGGCGGCATGCCGGGCGGCATGGGCGGCATGGGCATGGACATGTAATTGGCCTGAGGCCGATTACATCGAAGGACGCGCGGCGACGCGCGTTCTCCCAAACGAAAACACCCGCAGCGATGCGGGTGTTTTCGTTTGGGGCGACGGTATCGGGCGACGGTATCGGGCGACGGTATCGGGCGACGGTATCGGGCGACGGTATCGGGCGACGGTATCGGGCGACGGTATCGGGCGACGGTATCGGGCGACGGTATCGGGCGACGGTATCGGGCGACGGTATCGGGCGACGGTATCGGGCGACGGTATCGGGCGACGGTATCGGGCGACGGTATCGGGCGACGGTATCGGGCGACGGTGGCGGAGTTTGAGGTACGAAGTCCGAGGGCTGGCGCCAACGATCCGGGGTTCGAGCTCAGAAGCTGGGGGAGGCGAAGCCAGAAGCTAAAAGCCCCCGCCGCTCGCCGGCACCGTCCGGATCTCCCGGGCGCCGCCAATGCCGCGCCCGGGCATCGCCACTTCAGTTCGCGCGCTTGCCGACCCCGGTCGGCGCGGGCGATTCGTCCTCATTGCTGCGCGCCCAGAAGAAGCGATCCGGCAGGTACGCGCCCATCCCGGGCCGAAACGCGTCGCGCGCCGCCTGATAGAGATACTCCTGCGCCTCGCGCACCGCCTCCGGCGGCTCCTGGCCGTTCGCGAGCAGCGCCGCGATCGCCGCGCCGAGCGTGTCGGTGATGCCCATCAGCCGATGCGGCGTGCGCTCCCACAAATCCTGCCGGATCTGGCCTTCCTCGCTGTACAGCGAATTGACGAGCCGGTGGGAGCCGGTCTCGGTCGCCAGGATGTATTCGCAGCCCTGGCTGAGCAGATGCGACAGCGCGGCGTCGAGATTCGGCGCTTCGGCGTCGCCGTCCGGCTGCGCGAGCGCGATGAGCGTCGCTTGATCGGCGACGAGGAGCGTCGTTTGCGGCGCGAGCAGATCGGCGATCGATTCGCGCAGGTCGTCGGCGGCTAGCACATGCTCGTCGTCGAGCGTGAAGTCCGGTGCGAGGACGAGCGGCACGCCGTCGTAATCGGCGACCACTTCCGCGATCGCGCTCACGACTTCCGCCCGCGTCGCCGCGCCGATCTTGAACGCGGCAACGGGCATGTCTTCGAGCAGCATGCGAGCCTGGGCGGCGACGGTGTCGGGATCGAGTCCGGTGACTTCGTCGCAGGCGGCGGAGTCGCGCACGGTGTAGCCCGTCAGCACGGACACGCCGTGGCAGCCCATGCTCGCGAGGGTCATCAGGTCGGCTTGCAGGCCGGAGCCGCCCGTCGGATCGGACAGGCCGAAAGTGAGGACGATCGGAGGGGTGTTGCTGGACATGGAAATGGAAAGAGGAAACGATGAAGCCGGTTGGCGGATGCACCAGCCAGGTGCGCCCGCGCAGTCAATTATGCGGCGGATTCCGTTCGTTCGAAGCGTTTTTTTATCGCGTCGCAGCGAGCAAACGTGTCTAGAGGCCGATTGCTAGGCAGTCCGGCGCCGACACGGTACCATCATGGCTCTTCAAATCAACGGACTTTCCTTTACGCGGCTTAAGATGGAATATAAAAGCTGGATGTGCCTGATCTGCGGCTGGATTTACGACGAAGAAGCTGGGTTGCCGGAGGAGGGCATTGCCCCAGGCACACGCTGGGAAGACGTTCCCATTAACTGGACATGCCCCGAGTGCGGCGCGCGCAAGGAAGATTTCGAGATGGTCCAGATCTGACCGTCTCGCGCCGCCGGTTCGCGAGCGAGCGAGCCGGCGGCGTCGGCGCGGCGGCATCGACGGGTTGAGGCGCCGCTTGCGGCGCGGCTTCGTTTCAGGTGCTGACGCTCGTGGCCATCATTTCTGAAATCGCAACGGTTCCGATCCTCGACGCCTTGCCCAATCCGCGGGGCGGCGCCGTCCCCACGGCCGAGGCGGCGCTGCGCGCCGCGCAACAGGCGTTCGAGCGGCGAGCCGATCCGGCCGAGCCGCTTGCCGTCGCTTCCGCGGCGCTGCACGAGGCGGGCTGGCTCGCCGCGCAGCGCTTCACCGTCGCGCTTGCGCATGCCGCGCCGCTTGCGGCGACCGAAGTTCAGCCGATCGCGTTCGAGTCCGCGTTGCGGGATTTCCGCGCCGCGCTCGAGCGGCACAATCTGCGTGAGCTCGCGTGCTCGCCGCTGCTGTTCGAGCATTACGGCGCGCTGTGCGCGCAGGCCGCGAGCGACTTGCGCGCGGATACGCCGCGCGACGCGCTCGCGCTCGCCGGCCGGGCGGTGCCGCCCGCGACGCTGTATGCGCTGTCGCCGCATGCGCTTGCGCACCTGCGCGCGCGCTACGAGCAGGCGCTTCTCGGCGCGTTGCGCGCGTCCGAGGCGGCGACCGACACGGCGCTCGACGGGCTCGCCGAATGCACGGCCGAACTGGCTGGCCCGTTTCCGTACGACTTTTGGCGACTCGCCGGCGCGTGCGTGCGGGTGCTGCGCGTGCACGGCGGCGTCGAACTCAAGCGCTTTCTCGCGCGCTGCAATCTGCTGCTCGGCGAGCAGGCACGCGGCTTGCGGATCGCGCCGGCCGCACTCGTCCGGGAGGCGCTCGCGCTTTTCTGGCGCGACTATGCGCTTTACGGCGCGGCGGCCGAGGACGTGAGCGACGTCGAGCTGTTGCATGACTACGGGCTGACCGTCGCGTGGCACGTCGCGGCTACGCAGGCGTCCGAGGCGTTGTGGGAGGCGGGCGCCGCGCGCGCCGAGGCCGAAGCGGTGCGCGCCGCGCCGACGCGAGAGCTCGGCGTCGTCACCGTCAACGGCCATGCATATGAAGATTTTCTGCAGACGGCCGATGCGTCGATGGCCGAACTGGCGCTCGATCCGCGCGCGGCCGACGCGGGCGCCGCATGGCAGGCGGCGGAGGCTGCGTATCGTGTCGGCTCTGCCGCGTGTGCGCTCGGGCTCGGGCACACGGCGCTGCTCGCCGATGCGCTCGGGCTCGCGTGGCGCCGCCGCGCGCATCTCGGCGCGACGGACGAGGCCGGCGCGGCGGCGTGCCGGCAGGCCGCGGAAGCGCTGCGCGCCGCGTTGCACAGGATCGCGGCGGGCATCGCGCCGCCCGACTTGACGGACGCGTGCGCGGCGCTCGCGGGCGCATTGTCGGGCGCGGCCCGGAACGCATGACGGGACGGGCCGCGAGTGAACTGCTCGGCTGGCTTCTTGCTTTCGGCCGATGTGGCGCAATCACGCGCGGCGCGCATGCCGATTGGCCGCGAACGCGTGATAGAGTAAGTGATATGTCGTGTCGACCCGCGCGGCGTACGAGGCCGCGATACGCGGCGTCCGTCGCGCCGCGAGGTCTTTGCTAAAATTCAAACCATGTCAAAGAGTTCCGATCGCATCAACCTTACCAACCAGTTCCTGATCGCCATGCCGAACATGGCGGACCCGACGTTTTCAGGAACGGTGGTCTATCTTTGCGATCACAGCGAGCGCGGTGCGCTCGGCCTCGTCATCAATCGCCCGACCGACATCGATCTCGAGTCGCTGTTCAACCGCATCGACCTGAAGCTCGAGATCGAGCCCCTCCTGCATATCCCCGTCTACTTCGGCGGCCCGGTGCAGACCGAGCGCGGCTTCGTGCTGCACGAGCCGGTCGCGGGCAGCGCGTACAACTCGTCGATGACGGTCGAAGGCGGGCTCGAGATGACGACGTCGAAGGACGTGCTCGAGGCGGTCGCGACGGGCACGGGCCCGAAGCGTTTCCTGCTGACGCTCGGCCATGCCGGCTGGGGCGCGGGACAGCTCGAAGAAGAGATTTCGAAGAACGGCTGGCTCACGGTCGCGGCCGATCCGCGGATCGTGTTCGACACGCCCGCCGAGGAGCGCTTCGAAGCGGCGCTCGGGTTGCTCGGCGTGAGCCCGTCGATGCTTTCCGGCGAGGCAGGGCACGCATGAGCGCGGCGCTTGCGCGCGACGCGACGCTCCTGGCGTTCGACTACGGCGAAAAACGCATCGGTGTGGCGGTCGGCAATGCGCTGACGCGCACGGCCCGCGCGCTCGTCATCGTTCCCAATCTGAACCGCGAGCACCGCTTCAAGGCGGTCGGCGAGCTGATCGCGCAATGGAAGCCGGACGCGCTCGTCGTCGGCTTGCCGCTGCATCCGGACGGCGCGCCGCACGAGATGACGCAGCGGGCATTGCGCTTCGGCAATCAGTTGAACGGCCGCTTCAACCTGCCGGTGAGCTGGGTCGACGAGCGCTATTCGTCGGTCGAAGCGCGTGCGGGCCTGCGCGCGCGCGGCGCCGGCGCGGATCGCGTCGACGCCGAGGCCGCCCGTGTCATCCTCCAACAATACCTCGACGAACTGCCCGATCATCATGAGTTCAATTGACGCCGAGGCGCTTTACCGCGTCCTGCTCGACCAGATTCGCGGCGCCTATGGCGAAGCCGCGTTCGCCGAAGCGGGCGGGCCCGTGCTCGCCGGCATCTACAGCGGCGGCGCATGGCTCGCCGAGCGCCTCGCGCGCGATCTTGCCGCGCCGGGTTTCGGCGTCGTCAACGTCGCGCTGCATCGCGACGATTACGCGAAGAAGGGGCTGCACAGCCAGGCGAGCCCGACGTCATTGCCGTTCGAGGTCGAAGGGCGGCGCATCGTCCTCGTCGACGACGTGCTGTACACCGGGCGCACGGTGCGCGCGGCGCTCAACGAGCTGTACGACTACGGGCGGCCCGCCGCCGTCGAGCTCGCGGTGCTCGCCGATCGCGGCGGGCGCGAGCTGCCGATTGCGGCGCGTTTCGCCGGGGGCACGCTCGCCGTGGACGCCGACGCGACGCTCGTGCTCGAGCGCACCGACGCGGGACAATTCACGCTTCGCACCGAGGCGCGCGCCGGCTGACGCGCGCGACACGCATTCCGGCCGCCCGCGCGCATCGCGCATCCGGGCGCCGTTTGGCAACACGTTGGAATCACGCACATCATGACGACCGACACCACCGGCCGCACCGGCAACCCCGCCGCGGCCGCCGAGCGCTTTCGCTACGGCTTCCTGAAGGGCAACCCGCAGCTCACGAAGAACGGCGAGCTCAAGCATCTGCTGACGATCGAGGGGCTGCCCCGCGCGATCGTCAACCAGATCCTCGACACCGCCGAGCAGTTCGTCAGCGTGACCGACCGCGAAGTGAAGAAGGTGCCGCTCCTGCGCGGCAAGTCGGTGTTCAACCTGTTCTTCGAGAATTCGACGCGCACGCGCACCACGTTCGAGATCGCCGCGAAGCGGCTGTCCGCCGACGTGATCAACCTGAACATCAACGCGTCGTCGACGAGCAAGGGCGAATCGCTGCTCGACACGATCAACAACCTGTCGGCGATGCACGCCGACCTGTTCGTCGTGCGCCACGCGTCGAGCGGCGCGCCGTACCTGATCGCCGAGCACTGCGCGCCGCACGTGCACGTGATCAACGCGGGCGACGGCCGCCATGCGCACCCGACGCAGGGCCTCCTCGACATGTACACGATCCGCCACTACAAGCGCGATTTCACGAAGCTGCGCGTCGCGATCGTCGGCGACATCCTGCATTCGCGCGTCGCGCGCTCGGACATCCATGCGCTCACGACGCTCGGCGTGCCGGAAGTGCGCGCGATCGGCCCGCGCACGCTGCTGCCGGGCGGGCTCGAGCAGATGGGCGTGCGCGTGTTCCACAACCTCGACGAAGGCCTGAAGGACGTCGACGTGATCATCATGCTGCGTTTGCAGAACGAGCGGATGAGCGGCGCGCTGCTGCCGTCCGCGCAGGAATATTTCAAGAGCTGGGGCCTGACGCCCGAGCGCCTCGCGCTCGCCGCGCCCGACGCGATCGTGATGCACCCGGGGCCGATGAACCGCGGCGTCGAGATCGACTCGCAGGTGGCCGACGGTCCGCAATCGGTGATCCTGAACCAGGTGACGTTCGGCATCGCGGTGCGGATGGCCGTGATGGGGATAGTCGCGGGCACGAACGACTGACGGAACGACTGACGCATCGCGCCGTCCAGGCGCCGCGGGCGCCCCGCGCCGCGTGCCGGACCCGACGAAATCAACGCATTCAACGCATCAACAGACAGCGCATGAAGATTCATATCAAAGGCGGCACGCTCATCGATCCGGCGGCCGGCATAGAGCGGCAGGCCGACGTGTTCGTCGCGGCCGGCAAGGTGGCCGCGATCGGCGCGGCCCCCGCCGATTTCAACGCGGCGAAGACGATTGACGCGGCCGGGAAGATCGTCGCGCCGGGCTTCGTCGATTTGTCGGCGCGGCTGCGCGAGCCGGGCTACGAGCACAAGGCGACGCTCGAATCCGAAATGGCCGCGGCGGTCGCGGGCGGCGTGACGAGCCTCGTGTGCCCGCCCGACACCGATCCCGTGCTCGACGAGCCGGGCCTCGTCGAGATGTTGAAGTTCCGCGCGCGCAACCTGCACCAGGCGCACGTGTATCCGCTCGGCGCGCTGACGGTCGGCCTGAAAGGGCAGACCATCACCGAGATGGTCGAGCTGACCGAAGCGGGCTGCATCGGCTTCACGCAGGCGGATGCGCCCGTCGCCGATACGCAGGTGCTGCTGCGCGCGCTGCAGTATGCGAGCACCTACGGCTACGCCGTGTGGCTGCGGCCCGTCGACGCGTTCCTCGCGAAGGGCGGCGTCGCGGCGAGCGGGCCTGTCGCGTCGCGGCTCGGCCTGTCGGGCGTGCCGGTCGCGGCCGAGACGATCGCGCTGCACACGCTCTTCGAGCTGATGCGCGTGACGGGGGCGCGCGTGCACGTCGCGCGGCTGTCGTCGGCGGCGGGCGTCGCGCTCGTGCGCGCGGCGAAGGCCGAGGGCCTGCCCGTGACCTGCGACGTCGCCGCGAACCACCTGCATCTGATCGACGTCGACATCGGCTACTTCGACGCGCAGTTCCGCCTCGATCCGCCGCTGCGCACCGAGCGCGACCGCGAAGCGATTCGCGCCGCGCTCGCCGATGGCACGATCGACGCGATCTGCTCGGACCATACGCCCGTCGACGACGACGAGAAGCTGCTGCCGTTCGCCGAGGCGACGCCGGGCGCGACGGGCCTCGAGCTGCTGCTGTCGCTGACCGTCAAATGGGCGCGGGAAGCCGGCGTGCCGATGGCGCGCGCGCTCGCGAAGATCAGCTCGGCGCCCGCCGGCGTGCTGAAGCTGCCCGCGGGGCGCGTCGAAGAAGGCGCACTCGCCGACCTGTGCGTGTTCGATCCCAATGCGCACTGGCGCGTCGAGCCCCGCGCGCTGAAGAGCCAGGGCCACAACACGCCGTTCCTCGGCTACGAGCTGCCCGCGCGCGTGTGCGCGACGCTCGTCGGCGGCCAGGTCGCGTTCGAGCGCCGCTGACGCGAGCCCCATCATGAGAGCCCTACGCAAGACGCGCCTCGTCCTGCATCTGCTGCGCGGGATGGCGGTCGTCGCATTGTTCTTCGAGCGCGTGACGCCCGCGCGCCGCCTGGACATCACGCGGCGCTGGACCGTGAAGATGCTGCAGCTTTGCGGAATGCGGCTCGTCGTGCACAACGACGCGGCGCGGCTCGACGAGCGCGCGCTCGTCGTCGGCAATCACGTGTCGTGGCTCGACATCTACGTGATCAACGCGTGGCGGCCGACGCCGTTCGTGTCGAAGGCGGAGGTGCGCGCGTGGCCCGTCGTCGGCTGGCTCGCCGAGCGCCTCGGAACCGTGTTCATCCAGCGCGAGAAACGCAGCGAGGCGAAGCGGATCATGCACGAGCTTGCCGAGCGCCTCGACAAGGGCGAGCTGATGTGCGTGTTTCCGGAAGGCACGACGTCCGACGGCCTCGGGCTGCTGCCGTTCCATTCGAACCTGTTTCAGGCGGTGGTGTCGGCCGGCTGCGCGGTGCAGCCGATCTGCCTGATGTATGAAGACGGGCGCGGGCGCCAGTCGGTTGCGCCGGCATACGTCGGCGATCTGTCGCTTGCCAGGTCGCTCGACATGGTGCTGAGCGGCGGGCCGCTCACCGCGCATCTCTACGTGTGCGAGCCAATCGCCGCGACGGGCGACCGGCGAGAAATGGCCGCGCGCGCGCGCGCGGCGATCGCCGATGCGCTTGCACGGATGCAGCGAGACGTCGAGCGGCCGCTCGATGCGGATCTCGCGCGGCTTGCCGCCGCCGCGCATCCGACGCCCGCCGAGCCGGCCGGCGAATCCGAGGGCGAGGCCGAGCCGGAGGTAAGCGTCGACGCGATGCCGCGCCGCGAAGGGTAGGCGCAATGAGGCATCGATCGGCGGGAGGCGGCGGCGCCCGCCGGCCGCATTCCCGCACGGTCGGGCTTGCCGAGACGGTTGGTTATTCGTCCGCCGCCCCGCAGCGTTCGCACGCGACCTGCGTAACCGCGCGCTCGGCCGGCTCGTGCGCGAGCCGCACGGCCGACAGCCGATTGCCCCATACGCATCCCGAATCCAGCGCGACCAGGTTGTCGCGCAGCATCAGTCCCAATGCGGCCCAGTGGCCGAAGACGACCGTGACGTCCGCGCTCTTTCGCCCGGGCGCGTCGAACCACGGCAGATAGCCGGCGGGCGCGGCCGCCGGGCCGCCGTTCGCCCTGAATTCCATCGCGCCTGCGGGCGTGCAGAAGCGAATGCGCGTGAACGCGTTGAACGCGACTCGCAACCGATCCGTCCTCTTCAGGTTCGGGCTCCAGCAATTGGGGTCGTTGCCGTACAGGTTGCGCAGCGTGTCGTGCCAGTTCGGCGCGCGCAGCGCGCGCTGCAGTTCGTCGGCGAGCTCGAGCGCGAGCGTCGCGTCCCATTGCGGCAGCACGCCGGCATGCACCATCAGCATGCCGCGCTCGAAATGCGCGAACGGCCGGTGGCGCACCCATTCGATCAGATCGTCGGCGTCGGGGGCGTCGAGGATCTCGCCGATCGTGTCGCCCGGCTTCAGCGTGCGGATGCCGGCCGCGACCGCGAGCAGGTGCAGATCGTGATTGCCGAGCACCGCGACCGCGCGCTCGCCGAGCGCGGCGATCTCGCGCAGCGTCGCGAGCGACGCGGGGCCCCGGTTGACGAGGTCGCCTGCGAACCAGAGCGGCGTGTCGGCCGCCGGGGAGAGCTTGTCGAGGAGCCGCCGATAGGCGTCGTGGCAACCTTGGAGGTCGCCGAAGGCGATCGGCGGGCCGCTGGAGATAGATGTCATTCCTTTGCATTCGAGACCAAACCGGGTTCACGGTATCACAAGAAACCCCATCGATCCGGGCGGATCGGTGGCAGAAAAAATGCGATCCGGCATTGGCCGCTGCGGTAGAAACGTTCTCGAAAATATCGAGTTGCAAGCACACTTCCCGAGCTGTTTCAAGATGTTAGAGGGATGTTTTTTCACTTCCTTGCCCGTATAATTGCGGCCTTGTGGGGCAGTAGCTGTGCGCTGCCGACTTGGGCGCATGGTTCGATCGAGCCTCGCGGCCGCAACCGGCGGTGACACTCGAGCGACCAACGGCATTCTCCCGAACATGCCGGCCATGCTGACATCACGCCGGTTGTTTGACCGACTCCCAATTTCAGCAAAGGAATCCCATGATCTTGGTAACGGGCGGCGCCGGTTTCATCGGCGCCAACTTCGTGCTTGACTGGCTGGCACAATCCGGCGAAGCGGTGCTGAACGTCGACAAGCTGACGTACGCGGGCAACCTCGGCACGTTGAAGTCGTTGCAGGGGAATCCGAAGCACGTATTCGCGCGCGTCGACATCTGCGATCGCGCTGCAATCGACGCTCTGTTGGCGCAGCACAAGCCGCGGGCCATCGTGCACTTCGCGGCGGAGAGCCACGTCGACCGATCGATTCACGGCCCGGCCGATTTCGTGCAGACGAACGTGGTCGGCACCTTCACGCTGCTCGAGGCCGCGCGCCAGTACTGGGGCGCGCTCGACGCCGATGCGAAGGCCGCGTTCCGTTTCCTGCACGTGTCGACGGACGAAGTGTTCGGCTCGCTGTCCGCGACCGATCCGCAGTTCTCCGAAACCACGCCTTACGCGCCGAACAGCCCGTACTCGGCGACGAAGGCGGGCTCCGATCATCTCGTGCGCGCGTACCATCACACGTACGGGTTGCCGACGCTCACGACGAACTGCTCGAACAATTACGGTCCGTATCAGTTCCCCGAGAAGCTGATTCCGCTGATGATCGCGAACGCGCTCGGCGGCAAGCCGCTGCCCGTCTACGGCGACGGCCAGAACGTGCGCGACTGGCTCTATGTCGGCGATCACTGCAGCGCGATTCGCGAAGTGCTCGCGCGCGGCGTGCCGGGCGAGACGTACAACGTCGGCGGCTGGAACGAGAAGAAGAACCTGGACGTCGTGCACACGCTGTGCGATCTGCTCGACGAAGCGCGGCCGAAAGCCGCGGGGTCGTACCGCGATCAGATCACGTACGTGACCGATCGCCCGGGCCACGATCGCCGCTATGCGATCGACGCGCGCAAGCTCGAGCGCGAGCTCGCCTGGAAGCCGGCCGAGACGTTCGAGACGGGCCTCGCGAAGACCGTGCGCTGGTACCTCGACAACCAGGAATGGGTCGACGAGGTGGTGTCGGGCGATTACCGCAAGTGGGTCGAAACGAACTACGCGCAACGCGCGTAAAGGTTGAATCGATGGCACGCAAGGGCATTATTCTCGCCGGCGGTTCCGGCACGCGGCTGTATCCGATCACGCACGCCGTGTCGAAGCAGCTTCTGCCGGTCTACGACAAGCCGATGATCTATTACCCGCTGTCGACGCTGATGGTGGCGGGCATCCGCGACGTGCTGATCATCTCGACGCCGCAGGACACGCCTCGCTTCGAGGCGATGCTGGGCGACGGCAGCCAGTGGGGGATGAACATCCGCTATGCGGTGCAGCCGTCGCCGGACGGGCTCGCGCAGGCATTCATCATCGGCCGCGAATTCGTCGGCCGCGATCCGTCGACGCTGATTCTCGGCGACAACATCTTCTACGGCCACGATCTCGCGAAGCAGCTCGACCGGGCGTCGGAGCAGGAATCGGGCGCGACGGTGTTCGCCTACCACGTGCACGATCCGGAGCGCTACGGCGTCGTCGAGTTCGACCGCGATTTCCGCGCGCTGTCGATCGAGGAGAAGCCCGCGAAGCCGCGTTCGAACTACGCGGTGACGGGGCTGTACTTCTACGACGACCAGGTGTGCGACATCGCGGCGGACATCAAGCCGTCCGCGCGCGGCGAGCTGGAGATCACCGACGTGAATTCCCGCTATCTCGCCGCGGGCGCGCTCAACGTCGAAATCATGGGGCGCGGTTATGCGTGGCTCGATACGGGCACGCACGATTCGCTGATCGAAGCGGCGACGTTCATCGCGACGCTGCAAAAGCGCCAGGGGCTCGTCGTCGCGTGTCCCGAGGAGATCGCGTACCGCCGGCAGTGGATCGACGCGGAGCAGGTGCTGAAGCTCGCGCAGCCGCTCGCGAAGAACGGCTACGGACAATATCTGAAACACATTCTCACGGATCAAGTCGCATGGCCATCCAAGTAACGCCGACGGCGCTGCCTGAAGTCAAGATCATCGAGCCGAAGGTGTTCGGCGACGCGCGGGGCTTCTTCTTCGAAAGCTTCAACGCGCGGGAATTCGCCGAGCAGGTGGAGGAGGGCGTCGAGTTCGTCCAGGACAATCATTCGCGCTCGGCGAGGGGCGTGCTGCGCGGGCTGCACTATCAGATCCAGCATGCGCAGGGCAAGCTCGTGCGCGTGGTCGAAGGCGAAGTGTTCGATGTCGCGGTCGACATCCGCAAGAGCTCGCCGAATTTCGGCAAATGGGTGGGCGTCGTGCTGTCGAGCGACAACCATCGGCAGTTGTGGGTGCCGCCCGGTTTCGCGCACGGCTTCGTCGTGCTGTCGGAGGCTGCGCAGTTCCTCTACAAGACGACCGATTACTGGTATCCCGAATTCGAGCGGAGCATCGTGTGGAACGATCCGGCGATCGGGATCGAATGGCCGATCGATTTCGAGCCGCTGCTTGCGGCGAAGGATGCGGCGGGCAGGCTGCTTGCCGATGCCGAACATTACGCATGAGGTGGGCATGACGGTACGCGAGCGGGTGATTCTGCTGACGGGAATCAACGGGCAGGTCGGTCACGAACTAGCTCGTAGTTTGCAAGGCCTGGGTCGAGTCGTCGCGTTTGATCGGTGCGAACTCGACTTGTCGGATCTGGACGCGACGCGTCGGGTCGTGAGGGACGTTGCACCTGACTGGATCGTGAATCCGGCGGCTTACACTGCGGTCGACAAGGCGGAAGCAGACGTGGCTGCGGCAATGCGCCTGAATGCAGAGGTCCCCGGCTTGTTGGCCGAGGAAGCGAAGCGTCTCGGCGCCGCGCTCGTCCATTACTCGACCGATTATGTATTCGATGGCACGAAGGTGGGTGCCTACGTCGAGGATGATCGCGTCAATCCGCAGAATGTTTACGGCAAGGGCAAACTGGCCGGCGAGCAGGCCGTCGTGGCTTCCGGCTGTCATCACTTGATTTTCCGCACAAGCTGGGTGTATGGAACCCGCGGTCGGAATTTTCTGCTCACGATGCTGCGACTCGGGGCGGAGCGCGAGGAGTTGAGCGTCGTGGCCGACCAGTTTGGCGCGCCGACATGGTCGCGCACGATCGCGGAGTTGACCGCACATGTGCTCGCACAATCGGTAGTAACAGGTGCCCAGCAAGTCGATTGGTGGGGAGAACGTTCCGGCGTATATCACCTTACGGCGGGAGGCGTGACATCCTGGCATGCGTTTGCCGAGGCGATCTTCGCATTTTCCGATTTGATGAATAAGCCGGTTGTGCGTGCGATTCTGTCGTCGTCCTACCCAACGCCGGCGGTGCGGCCGCTCAATTCCCAGCTTTCGAATCAAAGGTTGGCCGAGACTTTTGGCGTGTCTGCACCAGATTGGCGCGACGCGCTGCGACTATGCCTGGAAACGGATTGAGCGACGCTGTCGGTGATTGGCCGCGTACTGGTGCGGTGATCGTTTTTTTTCATCCCGACGAAGTATGCATTGCGAGGGTCAATCGTCTTGCTAACGCGATGCATTGTGTGGTCGTCGACAATACGCCCGTCGCCCGGAAGCGCGATGCAATTGGCTTGTCCGAGTCGATCGAGTACGTGGCGAACGGCGAGAATCTGGGCATTGCAGCCGCGCTGAACCGAGGTGTCGGCGCACTGATTCGCGGCGGTTTCGAGATAGCTATTCTTTTCGACCAGGACAGCGATCCGCCGATGAACCTGCTCTCGGAGTTGCCGCGCGTCTTGATGGGCACGAATGCTACGGGTCTGCAGGTGGCGCTTGCCGGTCCGGCTTACGAGGATCGCCGGTTGCGCGGCGTCGCGCCGTTCGTTCGCTTCGGGTGGGGCAAGCTCAAGCGTATTCCGCCCGTCGGCGATGTGCCCATTGATGTCGACTTTCTCATCACGTCGGGCTCTTGCATCAATCTTGCTTGCTGGTCGGACATTGGCGTGATGGACGAAGCACTATTCATTGATTTCGTCGATCTCGAATGGTGCGTGCGAGCCAAGCAAAAGGGGTATCGGGTCGTCGGAGTGCCATGGCTTCGGATGACTCATGAACTCGGCGGTGAGCCGGTTCGCGTGCTGGGCCGCGCCTATCCGATGCACGGACCGTTGCGGCACTATTACCAGTTCCGCAACGTGGTCGCATTAGTCAAGCGGGCGTCGATGCCGCTGACGTGGAAGACGACGGAACTCGTCAAGTTGCCGGTCCGTCTGCTGGTTTACTGCTTTTTTCCCACCGATAGGAAAGCACACCTGAAGATGGCATGGCGCGGCATTGTTGACGGTTGGCGCGGCCGACTCGGAGCGTACCGCGCCCATTGATTTTCTCGAGAATCGACTGACCGACGCAGTTCAGTCGAACATGCGCACGCGCGGCGGATCGGCGAGCGTGAAGGGTAAAACGTCAGTGCCTAGCGATAGATTCGGGTTGTAGGCAGGATCGCGTTCGAGCGCGGCCCCCCAGCGTTGCTCCATCCAGTCGACTTCCCTTGCAAAGCGTGCGTACTTCTCCGGCGCCATGTCAGAGCCGCGCGTCGCCGATTCGTGGTGATAGAGCTCGGCGTAAGGCGTCCACACGTTTGCGTAACCTGCTTCGCGAACCCGCAAGCAGAAGTCGACATCATTAAATGCGACGGCGAGTTCCTCGTTCATCCCGCCGACTTCGTCGAATACAGACTTTCGAATCACGAGGCAGGCGGCGGTGACCGCAGACAGATTCTGCATCGTCACTGCACGATTGAAATATCCGAGATGCCCACGCCTCAACATGTGATGCATATGACCAGCGATGCCGCCGAGGCCGAGCAGAACACCGCCGTGCTGGAGCACGTCGTTCGGATACCAGAGCGCAGCGCCGACCGCGCCGTTGCCAGGCTGTGACGCGAGGCCCACCATCTCATCAAGCCAATCGGGCGAGATAACCTCGGTATCGTTGTTCAGCAGGCAGAGATAGGCACCGGTCGACACGGCCGCCGCGCGATTGTTCAACGCGGAAAAGTTGAATGGTGAATCGTCGCGCAGAATCCGGACGTTCGGCCGCTGTCCGATTTCGGCGAAGTACGCGAGCGTTTCGTTTTCGAAACTGCCGTTATCGACAACAATGATCTCATAGTTGGGGTAGAGCGTTTTTTGCAGGACGCTGTCAATGCACTGCCGCACGAGGGCGACGCCATCCCGAGTCGGAATGACGATCGAAACTCGTGGCGCTGGGCTTGGAATCGTATAGCGAATACGCAGGATGCCGAGCGAATCGAATGGCTGTTCGACCGTGGCCGCAATGCTGGTCCGCTTCAGATGCTCGTCGACGGCGCGAAGCGCCGCTTGCGCTGCGTAGGGTTTTGCGTCACGGGTCCCGGCGGTACTGCTCGGCGTGATCCGCCAGTGATAGAGCACATGCGGAATATGGACCACCGTGGCGTGCCCGGCGATTTCGACACATCGCCACGCCAGGTCGTAATCCTGGCTGCCCTCGAAGCCCGGGCGAAAGCCGCCTGCGGCTTTGACCAGCGCCGTCTCAATGACGCCGAGGTGAGAGAACATGTTCTGCGTCGCAAACATCGCCGGATTCCAATCGCTCTTGAAATACGGCATCGTCCGCTTGCCGTCCTCGGTGAGCTTATCCTCGTCGCTATAGAACATGCGTGCGTCGGGGTGGCGATTCATGTATTGGGCGACGACGAACAGCGCATGGGCGGGCAGGATGTCATCGTGATCGAGCAGCGCAATGTACTCGCCTGTCGCAAGCGTCAGCGCACTGTTGCTGGCTTCAGAGATATGGCCGTTCGTTTCGCGGAACACGGCCTTGATTCGCACATCTTCGGCTTGGTGCTGGCGGATGATCCGACCAGGCGCGTCACTTGTCGACGCGTCGTCGGCAAGGCAAAGTTCCCAGTGCGGATAGATTTGTGTGCGCACCGACCGGATCATCGCGTCCAGCAGCGACGGGTCGCTGTTGTATGTCGGCACGACGATCGAAATCACCGGTTTGCGCTTGAAGGCCTGCATCAGCATCTGTGCTTCCAGGCGCTGCGCATCACCGAGCGTGTCGTATTTGTCGATCCATGCGTGATAGACAGCTTCGGACGGCGGGGCGTCAGCAAATCCCATGCCGCCGCGCAAACGTCGAAGGCGAGCGAAAAAGCCACCAAGGCCTTCGCGGCGAAGCGCTTTGCCGTAGTACATGAACGCGCCCGCATAATTCCCCTGAACGTTTGCTTGCCGCTGAATTGTCTCGCTGACGATGCGCACGATTCGCGCGACGGCCGCGATCTGCCTCAATGGTGCGGTGATGCGCCAGGATACGGATTGGCGCAGCGTAGCCAATTCGCGTTCCAATTGCTCGCGTTTGCTTTCCGCCGACAGGTGGCGCACGAGGTCCGCGCGAAGGGTGACGAGTTCGTGCTCGAGTTCGGCGATGCGTTGAATTGCATTGCTTCGTTCAGGCTCGTGCTCAGCGCCCGCACGCGTATCGCTATGAGTTGGCGCGGTGGCCTGGAGATTGGAAGGTTGGCCGGATGTCATGTATGTTGGGCTGCATACGCAAGTCGAGTTGGACGGAGCGCTTCGCCGCCGCGCCGCTCAAATTTCCCCAGCGGACTCGCGAACGTAGAGATCGATGCGGCTCATCGGTACGCCGATGAGGCCGGTCGCCACGCGGGACGCTTCGGACTTCACGATCAAAGCGTCGTGAATGCAATCGGCGACCTCGATTGGCCCGTTTTTGCAGGTCGTGCAGAAAACGGAGAATGCGTATTCGCCAGGAGGCAGAATCGGCATGTCGAACCGAAACTCGGCCATGATCGCGGGGCTCGCGTGTGCGTCAGCCTCGTCCGCAACCTGTGCGAACGAAGTGTCGTCGCCGAAAAGCGGTTCGCCGAGCCTATCTTTGACAAAAAACGCAATGGTGGGCGTTGAGCCGCAGTTGGGGCGTCGTACGAGGATACGAAGCACGACGTGCTCGCTGCCGATTACCCACGCGATAGGCGCGCCGTTTTCGTTGGTCAGGTGTGCCGATTCGATAAGCTCGCGAGTGCGGTGGATGGGAAGCGTATGCGGATCGATGCATATCCCTGTGTTTTGCGGGACAGGGACTGTTTTGCGCAACGGAAAAAGCAGCCGTTGATCCGCCGTCGCGATGTCCGAGTCGCGCTCGGCCTGATCAACCGACGCCTTCGCGCTCACTTTCTCGTCATGCTGCCATGTGACGCCTTCGCCTTGCTGCTGCTTGTAGAACGCCTCGAAGTAGTGAGTGCATACTGCCTTGGCGCTACCCGATTCAAGTATCTGACCGCGATCGAGCCAAATGACGCGGTCGCACAACCCGCGGATCGCCGACGCGTCGTGACTCACGAAGAGTACCGTTCCGGTTTGCTGGAAACGCCGCAGAAAGCGCATGCACTTCTGGGTGAAGAAGGCATCGCCGACCGCCAACGCTTCGTCGACGACGAGAATGTCGGCGTCGACGTGCGCGATCACCGCGAACGCGAGGCGCACGAACATGCCGCTCGAATAAATCTTGACCGGTTGATCGATGAAGTGTCCGATGTCGGCGAACGCGATGATGTCTTCGACGCGGGCGTCGATCTGCTCACGCGTCAACCCGTGAAGCTGGCCGTTGATGTAGATATTCTCGCGGCCCGTATATTCGGCGTCGAAGCCGGAGCCGAGTTCCAGCAACGCGGCAATGCGACCATTCGTGCGCACGTCGCCTGTCGTTGGCGCGAGCGTTCCGCACACGATCTGTAGCAGAGTACTCTTGCCGGAGCCGTTGCGTCCGATGATCCCAACCGTTTCGCCACGGGCGATCTCGAAGTCGACGTCCTTGAGTGCCCAGAACATGCGAACGCAAGATCGTGCGTGCGTGAGCAGCCTGCGCCTTAGCGTGGCTAGCGGCGCGATGCCGCCCAGCAATCCGTAGACGCTTCGCTTCAGGCGATCGGCCGGCTTGTTGTACGACTCGAAACCCTTGCTCAGCGAAGTAGCGCGGATGACGACTTCAGATGACATCTGCAAAGCCCCTGCGGGTTTTTTGGAACCAGGCAAATCCGATCCAGGCGATGATTGCCGCCATCACCGAATAAGAAATCCAGTGATTCCAGTCGATCATGCGACCCCAGACGAGCACATCGCGACTTTGCTCGATCGGGAACGTCATGGGATTTAAATAGACGAATCCTCGAAACCGCTCCGGCAGAGAGGAAACCGGAAAGAAAACCGGTGACAGGAACATCAGCGCGGTGATGGCGATGCCGACCGTTTGGCCGATGTCGCGCAAATAGACCCCCGTCGCGGCAAGCATCCAGCTCACGCCCATGATGAAGACGCAAAGGGGGGCGAGGACGATTGGAAACAGCAAGGCGGTTGTGGGTACGGTGCCAACGATGAACCATTCGGCAACGAGGAGAATGAGCACGCTGACGCAGAGGTGGAACAAAGCTGACAGTAGAGTCACACATGGCAGGACTTCGAGCGGAAACACGATTTTCTTGACGAAGTTCGTATTCGACAGGATCTGCGACGGCGCACGGTTGATGCATTCCGAGAACAGGTTGAACATGATCATGCCGGCGAATAGTACGACTGCGAACTCGCCTTTCGACGCGCTGTGCGCGGAATCGCTCCAGCGCGACTTGAAGACCTCGCTGAACACGAATGTATAGACGCTTAGCATCATGATCGGCGTGAGCAACGACCAGAGTATGCCGAGGAACGATCCTTTGTAGCGTCCGACGGCGTCGCGCCGTGCAAGATCGAACATCAGACGCCGGTTCTTCACCAGCGATGCGGCGAGGTATCGCGGCGAAACGCTAAAGCTTTGCATAGATTCGATTGGCTATCTCAGCGGAAATGACAAAGGATGTCGGGCATTTAAGCGATCGGCGCGACGGCTGGTCGCAACTTCGCGGGCATGGAGCAAGGGCGCCGGCATCTGTGTTGACTATCTCGAGGCGGCGTTGCGGGGCGAGGGCTCACTCGGCACGCGCAATTATCTCACACTGGATTTGCAGTTGATCGGGCGGGGCTTCGACACTGTTTGTGTCGAAGTGTAAATGCTGAAATCGGTTGCGCATGCCGGAGGGGCCGGATTGTGCACCGACGTGGCAATGTCACAGTCGCAATAGCCCGTGGGATTTGGATGCCCGGCGCGTAGCCGCGAGCAGCGAACGAGGCCTACGCAGAATTTCCCATATTGTGAAATGGAGAAACGAGGTAGAATCACGGCCTATTTGCCATCGGCGTCGTTTCCCACGGCCGAAGCGTCACCTTTCGCGGGCGAGCATGTCGCACTCGGTTCGCCTTGCGACGCGCGAAGCCGCCTCGGGACCAACAGTTTACATGCCTGAAAACATAGCAATCGAAGCTATCCAGATCAGCAAGGGGTTCGCGTCATACGAACGGCCTGCCGATCGGCTGAAAAGAAGTGTGCTTGGAGCCGCAGCCAGGTTCGCGCCGAATGCGGCCGCGCGCAGTGCGGCACATCGCCGTGCGGACACGCTTTCAAACATGTTTTGGGCACTGCGCGACGTGAGCTTTTCCGTGGCCGCAGGCGAGACGGTCGGCATCATCGGTCGCAATGGCTCGGGCAAGAGCACGCTTTTGCAGATCGTGTGCGGGACGCTGGCGCCGACGGCAGGAGACATCGTGGTTCGCGGAAAGGTGGCTGCGCTCCTCGAACTCGGCTCCGGCTTCGACGTCGAATACACGGGCCGCGAGAACATCTATCTGAACGCGCAGTTGTACGGGCTGTCGCGTCAGCAGATCGACGAGCGCTACGATTCGATCGTGGCGTTCGCCGACATTGGCGACTTCATCGATCAACCGGTCAAGACCTATTCGAGTGGCATGTTCGTGCGCTTGGCGTTCGCAGTGATTGCACACGTCGATGCGGACATCCTGATCATCGACGAGGCGCTTGCCGTGGGCGACGCCTTCTTCAATCAGAAGTGTTACCGGTTTCTTCATGTCTTCAAGAAGCACGGAACCATTCTGTTCGTCAGCCATGATACGTCGACGATCAAGAAACTGTGCTCGAAGGTAATCTGGATCGATAGCGGACGAATCGTTGCCGAGGGCGACCCTGCTGAAGTCTGTACTGCGTACTTGGAGGCGCGACATGGGGCGTCGAGTGCGCGGACTGCCAGCGGTGTGCAGCGTGTCGAGCCGAAGCAGGTGCCCGCTGCGCACGACCAGCGTCGAGACATCATTAATGCATCGCCGCTGCGCAATGACATTCAGGTGCTGCCATTCGATCACCATGCACGGGCGTTCGGCTCCGGCGGCGCGCAGATTGTCGACGTCTCGTTCGTCGATGGCGAGAAGCGGCGGCTCGAGTGGATCGTCGGTGGCGAGGCCGTGACGTTGCGCGTCGCCATCAAGGTGGACGATGCACTCGTGTCGCCCATCGTTGGCTTCTTTCTGAAGAATGAGCGGGGGCAGGAACTGATCGGAGATAATACCTACGCGAGTTACGCAGACAGGCCGGTTCGCTGTGACGGGGACACTACGCTTTGCGCGGAGTTTTCGTTCTTGATGCCCGTCTTGCCCGTAGGGCGTTTCTCGATCAATGTGGCCGTGGCGGAAGGCACGCAATACGATCACATCCAACTCCATTGGATTCATGATGCGCTGCCGCTCGACGTGCATACGTCGAGGGTCAGGCACGCGCTCGTCGGTGTGCCGATGGTGCACGTCGAAGTTTCGCCGGCATCGTAGTGACGGGCGGATCCGATCGCGTCGCGTGATTGTCGCCGCTACCAGCGGAGGACGGCGGAGCAAATAATGAGATCAGTTCATCCAGGCTACGCCAGTTAGTAGAGCAGGATTTTTCAACATGACAATGCAAGCCCGAAGGTTTCGATTCAAAGGTGCAGAAAACGGTCACGAGTTTACCGGTGAGCGTTATCTGCCTGGGGTGGGCGGCCCGATTCAATACGAGCACTATCATCGCTATCTCTTCTCGACGGGGCTCTGCGCGGGCAAGGATGTGCTCGACATCGCGTCCGGGGAGGGCTATGGGTCGGCACTGCTCGCGCAAGCTGCGAAGTCCGTGATCGGCGTCGATATCGACGCGCGAGCCGTACAGAACGCACGCGTCAGGTATGGCGACCAGGCCAATTTGCGATTCGAATACGGTAGCGCGACAAGCATCCCGCTGCCGGATGCTTCGGTCGACATACTCAATTCGTTCGAGACGCTAGAGCATTTCCGTGAGCACGAGGCTTTCATGCGCGAGGCCCGTCGCGTGCTGAAACCCAATGGTCTGATGATAATTTCGACGCCCAATCGACCGATCTATTCGCCGCCGGGTGCGCCGCCGAACGAATATCACGTACGCGAACTCGATCGCGACGAGTTCGTCGAATGGTTGAAGAGTGGATTCAAGCATTTCGTTCTCTTCGAGCAGAAGCCGATCGCGGGTTCCGTGCTGCAGCGAGAAGGGAGGGTGGGCGCACGTGAGATCCATTGCTGGTCGGAAACTTCGATCGGCGAATATCGTTCGACGCTCGGCGTCGTGGATCCGGTCTATTTCATCGCGATCGCATCCGACGGCCCGATTCCGGAGCCGGACGACGATCTCCTGGACGGCGGCGTGTCATTCGGCCGTTACGACAACGCCCGCAACGATCAGATCGGCGCCCAAGGCGCCGAGATCGTGCGCTTGACGACCGAGACGATGAGCCGTGCTGACGAAATCGGCCGTCTGGTGGCCGACACTGTCAGACTGACCGAAGAGGTGCTAAAGCGCGATGCGGAAATCGGTCGTCTAACGGTCGAAACCGTGAGACTTAATGAAGTCATCATCGAGTGCAACGCGCAGATCGCGAAGCTCACGAGCGAACTGGGCCGCCTGAGGGGGGGGGATGTGCCTCGGGCGGTTATCGCCGCGCAGCCTGCCGACGCAATGCCCGTTCGGGAAGTGCTGAATGCGCTCGCTGAGCAGAAAGAAGTGTCGAGGCAGCTGCTGTCGCAAGTCGACGAAATGGCGGGGTATGTGAAGCGCGCGAACGCGGGTGGGGTTGGTTCGCTGCACGCGTTTGCTGCCGGGCCGGTGGCTGAACCCGCGATCGAGCCTTCGATAGCGGCGCTGCTGCGTGAGAACGAAGATCTGCGCCAACAAGCCGACATGATTTTCCGCTCGGCCTCTTGGCGCGTCACGAAACCGTTGCGTTTTGCTGCGCGGCGTCTGCGCACGGCTCGCCAGCGGCAAGCTTCGGCACGTTCGGATGCTGTTCCGGGAGGCCGTGTCGCCGAGGCCGTCATATCCACCGCCGTATCGGCGAGCACGCTGCGTCGATTCGAGCAATCTGCCGTACCGCGCGCGATCGTGGTCGTTCAATCGACCGGTCGCGGCAAGGCGCTCGACCACTGTCTCGCTGCGTTGAGTCAGCATACGACGTCGGTTCCGTTCCAGGTATTGCTGGCCGGTCCGGCAGACGCGCGGCTCGTGGCCGACAGTGGGGTCCGCGCACTTGCGATCGTGGAGGCGGGGATGTCGCTCGCCACGCTGGCCGAGTTCATCGCGTCGCCGGACGAGGCATTTGTCGTGTTGATTTCGGAAGATCTTGCTGCACATCCCGGTTGGCTTGAGGCGATTGACGAGGTCTTCGCGCGCTTTCCCGATGCGGCGGCCGTGACTGGGCTCGTGCTCAACAGGCACGGGCAGGTGCGGGCGGCAGGCGCCGTTGTCGATGCGAGCGCTCGGATGAAGCCGTTCGGCGTCGGCTTGGCGGCGGACAACCCGTTGATTCGCACCGTCGTTCCGGTGAAGGCGGCGAGCCCCGGGATCATCGCAATCCGCAAGCGCATCTGGGACGATATCGCAAGCGCGTTCGATCACGTGCCGCCGGTTTCGACTGGTCTTGTGTTGATTGCGCTCGAACTCGCCAAGCGCGGTGCGAATACGTATCTGCAGCCGTTCGCGCGGTTTACCGCACATGGTCCGGACGAGTGCGCCGACGTTCCCGTCAGTTCTACATGGGATGATGCGCATCAACGCTGGTCGCTTCGGCAGCGTTACGAAAAATTGTTCCGCGCTGATCGGGCGTTCGGTGACGTGCTGCCGCTGTCGCATCGTCCGAAGATCGTGATCGTCGATGCGTTCGTGCCGAAGCCCGATCAAGACTCCGGATCGGTCGACGCGTACTGGTACATGCGCATCTTCCGCGAGTTCGGATTCGACGTAAGTTTCATCGCGGCCTTCGAGCAGACGCCAGTCGAAAGCTATGCGGACGCGCTTCGGCGCTGGGGCGTGCGCGTGCAATATGCTACCGATCTTCCGTCGCTCAATCGTCTCGTGACAGAAGAAGCGAAGGGCGCCGCGGTTGTGATCGCACAGCGCATCATTGTCGCGCGACACGTGATCGAGCCGCTTCGCCATGATGTGCCGGGTATCAAGATCGTGTTCGGCACAGTCGACTTGCATTATCTGCGGGAAGAGCGAGCGGCGATTCTCGAGCGTTCGCCGGAGGCTCTCGAAGAGGCGCTGCTGTTGCGGCGAGCGGAGATTCAGGCGGTGTCCGAGGCCAACGCGACGATCGTCGTCAGCCGCCTCGAGGGCGACATCCTCAGAGACATCGTGCCGGACGCGAACGTACATCGAATTCCGATTCCGCGCTTGCCTACTCGGTCGACCCGTTCGTTCGACGAGCGCTCGGGCGTGCTGTTTGTCGGCGGTTTTGCTCACCGTCCCAACGTCGATGCCGTGAAGTTCCTGGTAAAGGACATTTGGCCGCTCGTGCGCCGGCGTTTGCCGGATGCGGAATTGCGCATCGTGGGTAGCGGCACGACAGATGAAGTGCGCACGCTCGATAACCCTGTCGCCGGCGTGACGATCGTCGGTTTCGTGGAGAACCTTGGAGAAGTGATGGACGCCGCGCGAGTTTCAGTCGCGCCGCTGCGTTTCGGTGCAGGAATCAAAGGCAAGGTTGTGTCCAGTCTATTGCACGGGCTACCGTGCGTACTGAGCAAGGTGGCGAGCGAGGGGATGGGGCTCGTCGCTGGCGAGCAGGTGCTCGAGGGCGACGGCGCGGAGGAGATCGCCGATGCGATCGTGAAACTGCACGAAGATCGCCAGCTTTGGCAGCATGTCGCCGATGCCGGCTTTGTGGCGGCTGCCGCCGAGTATTCCGTGGAGAGCGTCGCGAACCTGTTGTCGGGTTTGCTCGACTCCATCGGAGTCAAGGCGGGCTCCCGCAAACTCCGGTCGAACGCGTTCGATATTCACTGACGAAATCACTGGACTTCATTCAAATTCATGTTGCGCTCCTTGCTTTCAATGTTTCGTAAGCCGCCGCAGCGTCGCCCGCGTTCGGACGGCCGACTCGGCGTCGTGATCGAATTGGCGTCGTTCGATAAAGGCGGTCTTGAAAAAGTGGTGCTCGACTCGGCGATCGCATTCGATAGAAACCGATTCGACGTAACGATCGTCACGCCGGGCAAGGTTGGGCATCTCGGCGCTGTTGCGCGCGACGCGGGTTTGACGGTGGTCGGTCTGCCGTCTTCGAACACGCTTGCGGCGTACGAGCGCGTGCTCCGTGAATTGACCGCAGATGTCTCGATGTCGCACTTCTCGGATACCGGTTATCCGCTGTTCGCGCGGCTCGGCATTCCGAACATCACGTTCATCCACAATGTTTACGCGTTCTTTTCGGACGCGCAGGCGCAGTCGTTCGCGAGCAACGACCGGTACGTGGATCACTACGTGTCGGTCTCGAAAAATGCGACGCGTTACGCGGTGCAGAAGCTCGGCGTATCGGAGAGCAAGGTCGTGACCGTGCCGAACGGGTTGATCCTTTCGGAGCACGAAGCGAGGGAGAGGAAACCGGCAAAGCTGACACGCGCGCAGCTAGGTCTCGCCGACACGGATTACGTCTTCGCGAACGTTGCGTCCTACAATTTGCACAAGGGGCACTACGTGATGGCGGATGCGATGCGCCATTTGCTGACGCGCCGACAGGACGTAAAGATACTGTGCGTTGGCAATGTTATCTTCCCGCCGCACGTTGACGCGCTGCGCCAGTATCTTGTCGAACATGGACTCGAGCAGCATATTCTGATGCCGGGTTATTTCCCCGATGTCGAGGACGTGCATCGAATGGCGGATGCTTTTCTTCTGCCGTCGTTCATCGAAGGGTGGAGCATCGCAATGAACGAGGCGATGTTCTATCAAAAGCCGATGATACTGACCGACACCGGCGCGTCGGCGGAAGTGATCGAGAACGGCGATGTTGGCATACTGATTCCAAACGAATACGGCGATACGCCGAACCTGAACTCGAAACTGCTGGATGAACTTGCCTATGTGCCTCGGCAGTATGCGATCGCTCCGCGCCTTGCCGATGCGATGGACGAGATGGCATCGAATGCCGACGTGTGGCAAAAGCGCGGCATGCTTGGTCGTTGCAAGATCTATGAGCGATTCGATTTCGCGAATATCGTCAAGCGGTACGAGGAAATCATCGAGGGCGCAGTGAAAGCCGCGAATCGCTGAGCGGCGTGAGAGGGGGCACATGATCCATTCGTTGAAGTCGTTCTGCCGTTTCGTCCGCTGGCGTTTCAAGCCGGCAGTGTGTTTTTATCTCGGCAATCACCTCTTCATGAACTACATGCCGTATCGCATCCGGCATTGGTTTTTGCGGCGATTCTGCCAGGTGCGGATCGGCCGGGATTCGAGCATTGCGATGGGATGCTTCGTTACCGGCTATCACATCTCGATCGGCGACAACACCGTCGTCAACCGCTACACGTATCTCGACGGCCGCGTGCCGCTGACGATCGGGAACAACGTCAACATTTCACACTACACGTTGATCCAGACCTTGACGCACGATCCGCAGAATCCGGATTTCGTGTGTCTATGCAAACCGGTGGTGATCGAGGATCACGCGTGGATCGGCGCGCGCGCGATCATTTGTCCCGGCGTACACATCGGCGAAGGGGCGGTTGTCGGTGCGGGGGCGGTCGTGACGCGTGACGTGGCGCCTTATACGATCGTCGGCGGAAATCCCGCGCGCTTCATCAAGGAACGAACGAGAGATTTGCACTACCGATCGCGCTACTTCCCGTTCTTCGATACCGATATTCAATGAACGAAGCACCGGCCGCTTGCGACCGGTCAGCATATACTGATTGACGAATATGTCGATTTTCCGATTCTGTCGTGCGACCTCTGCGGGAGCAGTAGAGGCCGCCACCATCTCGGTCGTGATCCCTCTCTACAATCATGCCCGTTACATCGAAAGCGCGCTGGATAGCGTGCTGTCGCAGACGTCGCAGGCCGACGAGATCATTCTGATCGACGACGGTTCGTCCGACAACGGCTTTGACGTCGCGCAGCGCGTGCTGTCGAAGATTCCAAAGGCGAAGGCGTATCGACAAGACAACGCTGGAGCGCATAACACGATCAATCGCGCGATTGGCTTGAGCCGCGGTGACTTTGTCGCCGTTCTCAACTCCGACGACGTTTTTGTACCTACCAAACTCGCGCGTTGCAGAGCGATCGTGCGCGAGCAACCCGGCGTCGGTCTCATTGCGGGGCGAGTCAGCATCATGGATGACAACGGCGTTAGGCAGCATAGCGGCGCCGCGATCGATTGGCTGAGGCGGGCGCAGCAGTTCCTCGACGACACTAAGCTTGCTCAACTGGCGCTCCTGAACGAGAATTTTGTCGCGACGACGTCGAACATGGTGTTCGACCGTGCGCTGTGGCAAGCTGCTGGTGGTTTCCAGCCGTTGCGGTACTGCCATGATCTCGATTTCCTGATGTTTGCGTTTGCACACAGTTCAGTGTGTGTCGATGGCGATCGTGAGCATATTGTCTACCGAGTGCACGAGCGCAATACGATCAAGGAAGATCTGAGCAAAGTACGGATCGAAATTGCGGCCGTGATTGCCCAAGCATTGGCAATGTCCGGTCCGAGGCTCTTTTCCACCGAGTTGGGCGCGGCGGATCTGGCCGCGTTCAAGCGTTTTCTCGACAACAAGGGCATGACGGAACTGCTGTGCTTCTTTCAGACGACGCTGCCCGCCTTTCCGACACGGGCGGCATTCTACGAATACGCCATCGACCCGCGTCACGCGGAAGCCTTTGGATCGACGGTGATTGGTTGACGATTGGAGCGTGATCGATGCCGTCGGCTCGTGAGCGTAAACGGTGTCATTGGTGGCGCAGCAAGGCGAGGGCGCGTTGGCGCCGTGGCCTTGCCAACGCGCACGCTCAGAGGTAGCCGAATGCTGCCATTGCCTCGGCCGCCGTGGTGACGCAATGGCGGTTGATCTCTGGCGGGAGTTCGTTTTGCCAGGACTGCGCCCGTTCCTTGAGGAAGGGCTGCGACAGGTTCAGATGGCTCTGATCGTTGCGCAACACAGGCGCTCGTTGCGTATTGTCGAGCATGTTTTCCTCGAACGGCAGGCCGAGGAAAAACGAAGTGCAAGACAGTGCGATGCGCGGATCGGACACGAGGTCTTCGTAGCGAACGAGCAGATAGTTCGTTCGCCCCTGCATCGCTTTGAAAAGATGCAGGTTGGTGTAGTTCCAGAGGCGGGGAAAGTACTCGTCGATCCCCTGAGGGGCCCACGTCACATTTCTCAGCGATGCCATCGCGCCGCGAACGTCGCGGACGATGTGGATGAACTTGAGATTTGAGTTGAGCAGGCCGACCTGTTCGAGCTTACGGATGGACAGCAGGTCGTCCGGGGTCTTGTCGCCGCAGACGTGTTTGCCCGTGTTGCTTGCGATGCGGCCGTAGATCGCTGACAGGACGCCCGCGAGCGTCGGTTCGGCTTGCGCAAGCACGGCTTCGACTTCCTGAACCGAGATGTACGGTTCAAGCACTTCGCGGTAGTCATCGGTCGAGACAATGATCTCGGCGATGATTTTGCGCGCGGCCGACCAATCGCTGATGCAGCTGATGACGTGAGCGACCGGGCTGATGAACGTGGTTTGATTCGGAATGAATATCGCACTGTGGAGATTGAGGGATTCTTTGAAGAGGGTGGTGCCCGATCTCGGCGAGCCGAACAGGATGAACATTATGTTGCTGACTATCTAGAGGGATATGGGGATGGGATTCGATCTCCGGCGCGGGGAGCGCTTCGGGCGAACGGCGCAGCCGGAGGCAGCTTGCTTCGTAAAAGTCGGGATGGCGCAAATTCCAACCGACACCGCAGACATGTCCGCTCGGAAGCGCGCCGCTCGACGCGGCCGTGTCGAGCGACATGACGTTCCGGAGTTGGGCATGCTGAACGAGTGACGTGCAAGCCTAATCCACTTAACTGCGCCGCCGAGACATGGTGACCATAGCGCCCAGTCCTTACGGCGGGCGGCGCCCGATGGTGTTGAAGCTAATCGTTTTCGTAGTGTAGCGCGGTTGGAGAGATGATGGCATTTTGTAATTTTTCATAATGAAATTCGCGGATTGTAACAACTGTAACGGTTTTGGAATTTGTGTCGGCATCCGGTGCGGGCGTATGGCGTGTAATCAATCGTGAGCGGGCTCGTGCGATGTTCTGACGAGCGCTTACGAGATTTCTTGCCACTGGACTGGGTGCGTAGAGGGCGCTTGTCGAGCGTGAGCCGGCTTGCTCGTTTCGCGACTTTTCATCAAACTTGCATTTTCGATGCATGAATCGCCTGCCAATTGGCAAGGGGCGAGTTTTCCTGATTCTGAAATGACTGTCTCCACGTTGCAGCCCGGATTTGGGCGGGGATTGACCATATCGATCGTCGTGTACCGGCCGGACATGACAGTGTTGATGCGGACCGCGTACAGTCTGTGCGTTGCCGTCGACAGACTTCGCAGCCGGTGGCCAGCATTGCCGATCTTCGTCTACCTCGTGAACAACGGCGGCGCACATGATCTCTCTCCGGCGTCAGATTTGCTGCGCGATTACGGCATCGGCAGCGCAGTCCTGTCAGGACACGGCAATGTCGGCTATGGATGCGGGCACAATCTTGCAATCGATCAGATCGACAGCGGGTATCACCTCATCCTGAATCCGGATATCGATCTCGATAACGATGCGCTGGCGTGTTCGCTTGACTTCTTCGACCGTCATCCCGCTCTCGGCTTGTTGTCCCCTTTCATTGCAGGCGAGGACGGGCACATTCAATATCTTTGTCGACGTGTTCCGACCGTCCTCGATCTTTTTGTGCGCGGTTTCCTGCCGGTTCGTTTGCGAAAGCCATTCGGCGCGCGTCTTGCGCGGTATGAGATGCGTGATCGGATCAACGAGCGGGACGTCGTTTGGGAACCGCCGATCGTCAGCGGTTGTTTCATGTTGTTTCGAACGGACGTGCTCAAATCGCTTGCTGGCTTCGATGCGCGCTACTTCCTTTATTTCGAGGACTATGATCTCAGCTTGCGCGCGCACGACGTGACGCGCGTCGCCTATGTTCCCGACGTGCGCATCGTGCATTACGGCGGAGGGGCGGCTCGTAAGGGATGGTTGCACGTCCGCTTGTTTGTCGCGTCGGCATTTAAGTTCTTTAATCGTTTCGGCTGGAGATGGTGGTGAGTCGAATTCTCGTGACTGGCGCGAACGGTTTTGTGGGGCGTGCGGCGTGTGAGTCCCTTCTGAATCGCGGACATCACGTGACAGGACTCGTCAGACGGGCGGGCGGTTGCGTTCATGGCGTAGTGGAATGGGTTGACGATCGCGCCGATTTCGTCGGTCTCGATGACAATGCATTTCGGTCGGGCGAGGTGATCGACTGCGTCGTCCACCTAGCTGCCCGTGTACATGTCATGCGGGATGGCGTGCGCGATCCACAGGCAGCTTTCGACGCGACCAACGTGACTGGAACATTGCGGATCGCACGTGCTGCTCGTCAGCTGGGCGCGCGCCGCTTCGTGTTCGTGAGTAGCATCAAGGCGGTGGCGGAACGCGACGGCGGCGTGCCGTTGACCGAAGACGCCGAGCCGCGCCCCGAAGATGCCTATGGGCATTCGAAGTGGAAAGCGGAAGAGGCGCTGCGACAGCTCGGGCGAGCGTCCGGAATGGAGATTGTGATCATCCGTCCACCACTCGTCTATGGGCCGGGCGTGCGGGCGAATTTCTTGAGTCTCATGCGTGTAGTTGCGCGTGGCGTTCCACTGCCGCTTGGAATGATCAGCGCACGACGCAGCCTCTTGTACGTTGGTAATCTCGCCGATGTGCTGACATGCTGCGTGGACGATCCGAGAGCAGCCAATTGCACCTTTCATGTGGCCGACGACGACGCACCGACGGTAACGGATCTGCTGAAAGTTATTGGCGAGCAGTTGAACAAGCCAGCACGACTCTTTCCAGTGCCAACGCGAGCGCTGTACCTGTTGGGGCGCGTGATGGGACGCACGCCGCAAATCGAGCGGCTGACCGGCAGTCTTCGCGTAGATGCATCGCTGATACGTCGCACGCTCGACTGGCGCCCCCCATTTTCTACACGTGAAGGTTTGTGTGCGACCGCTCGATGGTATCGAACCACTTGTTCTCCCGAGTAGAATTCCGTCATGCTGAATGGTTTGGTTTCTCCGTGGCTGGGCGCCATCGGAATTTTCCTGTGCGCAGCGGCGGTGTGCGCTGCGATCTTGCGTGGTTTGCTGGCGACCGGTCTTGCGTGGCGCTTGGCGACCGACGTCCCCAATGACCGTTCGCTTCATGTTCGTCCGACGCCGCGCGTTGGCGGATGGGGGGTCGTGCCGGTGTCGGTTGCGGCCATGATGCTCTTCACCCCCGAACTTTGGGTGATCGCCTTGCTCACATTGGGACTCGCAACCATGTCTCAAGTCGACGATCGACGAGGCTTGTCGGCGCGCGTGCGATTCGCTGGACATCTCTTGGCTGTGGCGATATTGATGCTCGCGTATCCGGCTTTGGCGCCGTGGTGGTGGCTGACGCTCGTTGCTTTTCTGATGTTATGGCTCATCAATCTCTATAATTTCATGGATGGCGCGGACGGACTGGCGGGTGGCATGACGCTGTTCGGTTTCGGCGCTTATTCAGCCGCGGCGTTTCTGGCGCCGAATTCGTCACCGGGACTTGCGCTCGCATCCGCAGCGATCGCGGGAGCGGCAGGGGGGTTCCTGTGGTTGAACTTTCACCCGGCGAAACTCTTTCTCGGCGATGCCGGATCTATTTCCGTCGGCTTCCTCGCGGGCGCGTTCGGCTACTGGGGGTGGCGCACGGGTGCATGGCCGATCTGGTTTCCGGCCATCGTGTTTGCTCCCTTTATATGTGATGCATCCGTAACATTACTGAGACGTTTGTTACGAGGTGAGAAGTTTTGGCAAGCGCATCGCGAGCATTACTATCAGCGGGTGATTCGTTCGGGCGTCGGACATGCGCGTATGGCGGAGTGTGCATACGTCATCATGTGCGCCGGTATCGCCGCGGCACTGTGGGCGTTGGGCCGATCGACATGCAAGCAATGGGCCGTGTTCTGCCTGTGGTACGGCGTACTGGCGATTGTCGGTGCCGCGATTGATCTCCGATGGCATCACGTATCCGCAGCGAAAACAAAATAGCTATACGAGGTTTGCCACTTATGATTAGACCAAAAGCATCGTGGCTGTCGCTAAGCGCATTCTTGTTCGACTTGACGGCAGTTTGCGGCGCATGGCTGATTGCTTATCTTGTCAGATTCAATGGTTCCGTTCCGGGAGAGTTCCTGTCTGGTGGACTAATCGCGCTCGCCTGGATCATCCCTGTGTATGGGGTGATGTTTCATGTGTTTGGGCTCTATCGTGGCCTTTGGGTGTTCGCGAGTTTGCCCGACTTGGTACGGATTTCCAAAGCGGTCATATTCGGCAGCTTGATTGTGATGATCGGTGCCGTCATGTTGCAACCTGCGCCGATCATCCCGCGTTCGGTGCTCGTGCTGACGCCGATGCTGTTGTTCCTGGCAATGGGTGGTGCCCGTGCGCTTTATCGCACGACGAAGGAGTTTTACCTGTACGGCGGACTCGTGGGCCAGGGTAAGCCGGTCCTCGTGCTCGGTGCGGGTTCTGCGGGCGCGAGCCTCGCGCGCGAGCTGTCGCGCTCCGGCGAATGGCGTCTCGCCGGCCTGCTCGACGACGATCCCGCGAAGCACGGGCGCGAAGTCTACGGCTACAAGGTGCTCGGCCCCATTAGCGAAGTCGCGCACTGGGCCGAGACCGCGAAGGCCGAATACGCGATCATCGCGATCCCGTCCGCTTCGGTCGAAGCGCAGCGCCGCGTCGCCACGCTCTGCGTGCGCGCCGGCGTCAAGGCGATGGTGCTGCCGTCGCTGACCGCGCTGATGCCGGGCCAGGGCTTCCTGTCGCAGATCCGTCAGATCGACCTCGAGGATCTGCTCGGCCGCGAGGCCGTGACGATCGACACGCCGCACGTCGAAGCGCTGCTGCGCGGCCGCGTCGTGATGGTGACGGGCGCGGGCGGCTCGATCGGCTCGGAGCTCTGCCGCCAGATCCTGAAATTCCAGCCCGCGCAACTGATCGCCTTCGATTTGTCCGAATACGCGATGTATCGCCTGACCGAAGAGCTCCGCGAGCGCTTTCCCGATCTGCCCGTCGTGCCGATCATCGGGGATGCGAAGGATTCGCTGCTGCTCGATCAGGTGATGTCGCGCTATGCGCCGCACATCGTGTTCCACGCGGCCGCGTACAAGCACGTGCCGCTGATGGAGGAGCTCAACGCGTGGCAGGCGTTGCGCAACAACGTGCTCGGCACGTATCGCGTCGCGCGTGCGGCGATCCGCCACGACGTCCGGCATTTCGTGCTGATCTCGACCGACAAGGCCGTGAACCCGACGAACGTGATGGGCGCGAGCAAGCGCCTCGCGGAGATGGCCTGTCAGGCACTGCAGCAGACGAGCGCGCGCACGCAGTTCGAGACGGTGCGCTTCGGCAACGTGCTCGGCAGCGCGGGCAGCGTGATTCCGAAATTCCAGCAGCAGATCGCGAAGGGCGGTCCGGTAACGGTCACGCATCCGGAGATCACGCGTTTCTTCATGACGATTCCCGAGGCGTCGCAGCTCGTGCTGCAGGCGTCGAGCATGGGGCAGGGCGGCGAGATCTTCATCCTCGACATGGGCGAGCCGGTGAAGATCGTCGATCTCGCGCGCGATCTGATCCGCCTCTACGGCTTCACCGAGGATCACATCCGCATCGAGTTCAGCGGGCTGCGTCCGGGCGAGAAGCTCTACGAGGAACTGCTCGCCGACGACGAGACGACGACCCGCACGCCGCATCCGAAGCTGCGCACCGCGCGCGCGCGCGAGGTGCCCGATCACCTGCTCGACGAGCTGCTGCCGTGGCTGATGCAGCACCGTGTGCTGAGCGACGACGAAGTGCGGCGCGATCTGCGGCGCTGGGTGCCCGAGTATCAGCCGGCTGCCGGGCCGACGCTGCAGAGCGTGCCGACCGGCAACGGGCTCGTCGCCGGCATCGGCCGCGAGGCGTGACGCCGGCCGAGAAGCAGGGCCGCGGGCGGGGCCGGCGTATAGGCGCGCGCCCGGCCGAGAACGTGCCCGTTCGGGCCTGCCGAATCGTTCAGCTCCGCGAAGCGGGCAAGTTGGGCAGTCGGTTTCGGCCGGGAGGAATTCGGCGGCGGCGAAGCGTGAAGGCAGAGGTGGCCTCACTCGTTCGGACAGTTTTCTGAGATTTTTAAGTGGAACGTCCGAGGCAATCATGCTGCCGATTTG
>NZ_LOYJ01000110.1:0-3220 GCF_001526245.1 Burkholderia sp. MSMB1498 | reverse complement strand
CACTGCCACTTCGTCAGTTCGTCGGCTGCCAGGTATCGTTCTCGTCCTCGGCGACCGTGAACCACGGGTAGTAGCCCATCTTTCGGCGCTTGGGCAACTTCGAACGTAACTGCAATTGCTCCTCGCAATACAGCCGGTACGCCTGGTTCTTACCTAACTGCCAACCTTCGCGGCGCAACAGCACGTGAACACGCCGATAGCCATAACGCACACGCGTGTAGGTAATCTCGCGCATGAGTGCGCGCAGCTCCGCACGGGGATCCTTGACGCTCCGGTAGTACTGAACGCTGCGCGGCTGCTTCACGAGCCGACCGACCCGCCTCATCGTCAATCCATAGTGGCTTACTACGTAGTCCACCACGTCTCGCCTCAGCGCGGGCCGGGCCACATTTTTTTGCGGCTATGTCCTGCAAGATGGCCTTATCCAAGCTCAGTTCGGCAACCAGCTTCTTCAGCCGCGCATTCTCATCCTGCAATTGCTTGAGTTCGCGCACCTGATCCGACTGCATCCCCGCGTATTGCCTCTTCCATCGATAGAACGTTTGCTCGGAAATGCCGACCTGCCGGATCACATCGACTACCGGCATCCCCAGCTCTGCCGGTTTCGGTACCGCCACAATCTGCTCGATCGAAAAGCGTTTCCGTTTCATGACAAACGACCTCGTGATTCAGGGGCAGGTTTGCCGCAAAACTCGCTCTCAGATCAGCCCAGGATTCCGAAAGCGGATCACATCGACTGACGTACTCGCGCTCAACATTGTGACGTCGAGGACCGCGGCTTTGACGCCACGGGCCTCGCTCCCAATTTGTGAGAGGCTACGCCCCAAGCTTGAGGATAAAAAATACGTGGCGACGAAATATGGTCTTTTCTATTGAATAATCGCCTAATATCATGCTTCCTCAAAGCCGCGTACACCGTAAATGATGGATCCTCAGCGCGCTCCACGCCATGTGCCCTAACAGGGTGCTTGGAATAAGCCACAACTGGCCTATCGATACTGTCTGCCACTTGCTGGGCGGCCCCCCTCTTGGCATAACAACTAATCAAATGAAAGGGCGTAGTTCCTTTGGTCAAGTCTATAGAGTATTTCAACTTTAGCTGCTCTTCTAAAGCATTTGCTGCTATCCCCTTACTTGTACGAGTATATTTACCAGTAAATCTCCCAGCAACTTTCTCGGCTTGCTTCCCCCAAACTAGGACACTGTCCCCATTATCTCGCTCTTTAGCGCCATGAATTATCATCGCCTCGACCCCCTGCTTACCTTGGAACTTGTCGGTATAACCACCGTACCATACCGCGAATTTTCGATTGAATATTGTGATGTTTTCGTCAGTTTTCACTTCCGCCCACCATTGCATTCCTTGATCAATGCTCTGAGCCGGTCTGTTTGTCCGCGCTGCCAGATCAGTCTCTTCCACCGCCCCACTGGCGATTGCCGTCGCGTCTCTCGCTTTCGCTCGTGCGGGGTCCTCCTGGCTCTTCATCAACCTTTGTACTGCCCGCCCAATACGTGCAACCACACGTGCCAATCTCGTCGCTAGCGACATCTGGCCCGAAACAGGGACGTCGGCGGCAAGGCCACCAACGTCCTCGTAGGTAACCGGATTGTTGCGTACCATGCCAAAAAGGTTCAGGCCATCGACGAGGCCGGCGGGATCAGCGTTGAGCCAGCGTCCAATCCAAGGTTGGTAATACCGCAGGCCATAGTCGTACAACCCTGTCGCGTCGCGCTCCTTGCCAGAGTAACGGTTGTATTTCGTATCTGCCTCTGCCTGACTGCGCGCTGTCACTACTGCCGTGCCGCCGTATGGGTAGTATTCTTCCCGGCTGATTATTTCTGCGTGCTGGTCCAGCTCGAGTCCGATCGAGCTGGTCAACCCTCCAATCTCGTAACGAATGGCGTCGTCTACGAGGCCGTCCGGCTGCCCGCTTTCCCAGTGCAGTGTTCGCGCGCTCATCTGGCCGGCTTCCAGTTTCACCTCGTGCAGCACCTTGATTACTTTCACCCCCTGCCCGCTCTCACTACGTGTCACCCGCAGCGTCAACCCGGGCAGATAAATTGACTCGGCAATGCGTATCGTGCCACTGGTCTGCGTGCGCTTCGTGCCCGCGGTATAAGTACGCGTCTGCTTGCGCACACGCGTCCCGTCTGCACCATATTGGTACACTTCACGATCGTCCGTCGTACCGTCCCTCTTGACGAGCGTCACCCGCGCCAGCCGGTTGTCACCGTTCCAGTCCAGCGGCTGCAATCGGTCCGGCAGCAGAATCCGCTGGTTGCCTGCCGCATCAAACCAGTCGCCGTCGTCGATGTGCTCCGGCTTCAAATTCTGCTGGTCATTCTGCTCAATCGCGCGGTTACTGCGACCGGACACCACGATCGTCTTTGTGTAGCGCGCTGCCCCTCGGTGCTGAACGTGCGTGAGATTACCGCTGCGGTCGTATGTATAGGTACGTTCGTAGTTCGTATAGACCGTGTCGTCGAGCGGAATGGCCGGTGCGGGCAGTAATGGCCCATCTTGGCCGCGATTAGCCGTCTCCCGCCCAGTTGCGCCAGTCAACTGGTACAACGCGTCGTAGGCATAGGTGTGCACCGGCTCGATCTGCTGATTGCGCCAGTAGGTGGTGGTCTGCGCGTCGTTGTGCACGCTCAGCACATTGCCAACCGGGTCGTACGCATAGTGCAGGTCCTGCAGCACGGTGGCACGACGCGCCTGATCCGGGCGCGTCGTGCGCGCGCCGATCAGTCGTTGCGTCTCGGGCTCGTATGCGTATGTGTTCATCACACCGTTGCCCGCCATTTCGCTGAGCACCTGGCCCGCTGCGCTGTACTCGATCGATCTAAGTACTGGCTGCGCTGTTCCATCGCCGGCCAGCGTCAGGCTGCTGCTGGCCAACTGGCCCGCAACATCGTGGGCACGAGCTTGCACGTTGCCCTTCGCGTCGACCTGTGTACACCAGGCACCCGTCGCATCATGCGTCCATACGGTCTTGTACAACGTCGGGTCCAGTTCGCCTGCCCACGCCGACTCGTCGTTGCCCACCCAGTCTGCTTCATCTTCGGCGCTCATGGGTAACTGACGGGTTTCACCAACGGGTTCTCCGGTGAGACGAAAGCCGCGCCACTCGAGCCGTCCCGCAGTATCGTAGCGACGCACACATTGCCCGCGCAGGTTGTGCGCCTGCGCGTCGGCTTCCCGCTCGCCGTACACCCATAC